>BJHB01000091.1:0-9846 GCA_014191415.1 Chloroflexota bacterium | reverse complement strand
GCTCCATTGCTTGAGAGTACCCTGTTAAGAAAGCCTACCGTTGTTGTCATCACTTGATGATTTGACCGGAAGCGGGGTGTGCTTCGGCAATTTCTCGGGCGCAGCGTGATCGGGGATGGCGTACAGTGCGCTGTGTGCGCGGACCCTTGCTGGGGTGACCTGGAAGGCCCGTGTTTATTACACGGGGAGTCGGCAATCAGATGATGCGAGGCGGCGGTGCCACCACGCCCGGAGGCAATTACAGCACTGGAACCACCGGTGCAGGTGGGCCAGTTGGCCGGAATGCGGTTGCGGGCAGTGGTGGGACTTGGAAGGATGTCTGGCGTGCGCTTGGGTTCCTACGCGCGCACCGCCGGTCGGTGGTGATCAGTTACATCGCGTGGACGGTTGCCAACTTCCTTGACCTGATGATCCCTTTGCAGGTTCGCGATGCCATCGACATCGGGATCGGCACCAAGGACACTCACGTCCTGACCGTTGCGGTGATTTCCGCCATGGGCTTGTACGTGGCGAAGTCAGCGATCAACTGGGTTTACATCTGGGGTTTCCACGCCTTTGAGGCAGACGCGGCCCGAGACCTGAGGAACGCGGTTTACCGTGGCCTCCAGAGGCTCTCATTCGGGTACCTAGACCGGGCGGATACCGGGCAGCTCATTGCCCGCGCCACCTCCGACGTTGAGGCGGTGCAGAACTTCCTCGGACACGGAATGACCGGGTTCATCGGCGCGGCGGGCACGTATGTGATCACCCTGTCATTTGCGGCCACGGTTAGCTGGGAACTCACGTTGCTCGCCGTTGCAACCGTGCCACCGATGTTGTGGGCCGGCCTCGTCCTGAGCAAGAAGACCCGTCCCCAACATGCCCGCGTTCAGCAGGAATATGGAAGCCTGACTGGAAGACTTCAGGAAAACATTTCCGGGGTGCGCGTCGTCAAAGCGTTTGCGCAGGAGCAGTCTGAAGAGCGCAAGTACGCCCAAGGTGCGGAGGCACTTCAGGCGCGATCACTAGAACTTGCGCGTACCCAGGCAATCTGGAACCCGTTGCTGATCGGTCTGGGGGGCCTCGGGGCGATCATGGTCATTGTGGCCGGGGGCTATCTGGTTACGTGGGGGCTGGTAACCGTCGGCACCGTGGTTGCATTCCAGTATTACCTCAACAAACTGTACGGACCTGCCAGACGAATTGGGTTCCTGTTGGGTCAGTTGGCGAGGACGCAGGCAAGTGCGAGACGAATCTTCGAGATGCTCGATGTCTCTCCGGATGTCATCTCCCGGCCCGGCGCGCGTCCATTGGAGGACGTACGAGGCGAGGTGGTGTTCGAGAATGTCAGCTTCGCGTTCCAGAAGGGCGTGCCCGTTCTTAGCAACATCTCACTGACGGCGAAACCCGGGCAGGTGATCGCACTTGTCGGTGGGACCGGTTCAGGCAAGAGCGCGCTGACTGGACTCATCCCCCGCTTCTACGATGCAACATCCGGGCGGGTTCTCGTCGACGGTCGTGACGTGCGCGATGTGGATCTGGGAAGTCTTCGCCGGCATATCGCGATCGTGCCTCAGGAGGCCATCCTGTTCAGCCGCAGCCTTCGCGAGAATATCGCCTTTGGCAAGCCTGAGTCCGATATCAGCCTGGTGCAATTTGCGGCGGAGCGTGCGCAGGCTCATCGATACATAACACGCCTTCCGAAGGGCTACCAAACCACCGTTGGTGACCGAGGCGTGACCCTCTCGGGCGGTCAGCGTCAACGCGCCTCGCTCGCTAGGGCGCTCCTTGTGGAACCTTCGATCCTGATCCTCGATGATGCGACCTCTTCCGTGGACATGGAGACCGAACACCTGATCGAGCAGGCGCTTGGCGAAGTCATGAGTGGCCGCACGACCTTTGTCATTGCCCACCGGCTTTCGAGCGTGAAGCGCGCCGACGAGGTCCTCGTAATCGATAGTGGTCAGATTGTCGAGCGCGGACGTCATGAAGACCTGATCCTGAAGGATGGTCCCTATCGGCGTATTTATGACGTGCAGATGCGGGACCAAGAAGAGTTCATCACCGCAAATGTCCGGACCACCGATCCGGTCGAGGTGGGTAGGCGCGCACCGTTCGCATCCGAGAAGACGCTGGATGGAGCGTCGGCGGTTCTACCGGGACAGGAGGTGTCGCGGTGATTGGTCAGGGGGCTCAACCGACACCCGGCCAAGGGAGTGCGTACGACGATGACGCGCGCCTGACCTCAGACCGCGAGGTGGTCGCACGCGCGTGGGCGTTGCTAAGGCCTTACCACTCTCGCCTGTGGATTTCGCTTGCCCTGATGCTGCTCGCATCGGCGGCCACGCTACTGCAACCACGGATCATCCAGTTCTCCATTGACCGGGGCATCTTGCAGGGAAAGTTGGATGAACTGAACCTGTGGGCGCTTGCCTACGTGGCCACCCTTGCGATCACTTGGGGGGCCACCTATCTCCAGACATGGGTCCTTTCTTGGGTGGGTCAACGGATTCTCTATACGCTGCGGACCGACATGTTCGCGCATCTCCAGAAGTTGAGCCTGCGCTACTACGATCGGGAGCGCATTGGGCACATCATTTCGCGCAATACAAGCGATGTCTCAGCGGTGAACGAAGTCCTGACGCAAGGGTTGTTGCAGTCGGTGGCAGACGTCTTCATGCTTCTCGGCACGATCGCGCTGATGTTCTCGATGAGCATGCGGTTGACACTCGTGACGATGGTCGTGCTTCCGATCATGTATGGACTGGCCAGATGGTTCGCGTCCGGTTCGCGCCCTGCGTACCGGCGTATCCGGCAGACCGTGTCGGCAGTGAATGCGAACTTGGCCGAGAACATCGTCGGGATGAAACTGATCCAGGCGTTTCGACGTGAAGGCCGGAACTTTGACGAGTTCGACGACATCAATCGCGAGAACGTTCGCGCCCAGAAGGATGCGATCTTCTTCCACGCGGGGGTAATCCCGATCCTTGACCTGATTGACGCGGGCGCGACGGGATTGCTCCTGTATGTGGGCGGGAACTGGATCCTTGGCGAATCGTCACCTGATCTGACCATAGGCATCCTGACCGCGTTCATGCTGTACTCGTCCCGCTTTTTTGAACCGATGAGAGATCTCGCGGCGCGGTGGGACCAGGTGCAGGCCGCATTGGCGGCGGGCGAGCGCATCTTTCATTTGCTCGACTTGAAGCCCGATGTCGAGGACGCACCGGGTGCGTACGAGATCCCCCCGATCACGGGTCATGTTCAGTTCGACGCGACAACATTTGGCTACAACCGGGACACGGCAATCCTGCGAGACGTTTCACTCGAGGCAAATCCTGGAGACCGGATTGCACTTGTTGGCCGTACGGGGGCGGGCAAGAGCACCATCATCCGCCTCCTGATGCGGTTCTACGACGTCCAGGGCGGTCGGGTGCTGATCGATGGCCACGATGTGCGTGATGTGACGCAACGCAGTCTGCGCCGCCAGATGGGTCTTGTGCTGCAGGAACCCTTCCTGTTCGCGGGAACGATCCGGGAAAACATTGCGTTCGGTCGACCGGAGATGCTTGACACGCCAGAGGGGTCGAAGGCAATCCGCGATGCGGCGGAGGTAGTTGGGCTGCGGGAGTTCATCGAGGCCCTGCCCGGTTCGTGGGATGCGACCGTGGAGGAACGAGGCGGCAACCTCAGCGGGGGCCAGAGGCAACTGATTTCATTGGCTCGGGCGTTTCTTGCCTCGCCGCGCATCCTGATCCTCGATGAAGCGACGTCGTCGGTGGATACCGAAACCGAGGCTTCCATTCAGGCAGCCCTTGATCGCGTCCTTGCTGGCCGGACGGCTTTCATCATTGCCCATCGCCTCTCGACGATAAAGCGGGCGACCCGAATCCTCGTTATTGATGGTGGCACCATCGTCGAGCAAGGGACCCACGAGGAACTCCTGGCGATGGAGGGGTACTACTTCCGCCTCTACACACTTGGGTTTGCGTCATCGGCCGATGAACCCGAGGAAGTGAACGTCGGGGGATCTTAGCAGGGTGGATTGCGGATGGCTGCTGGAAACGCGCGTCCGCAATCGTTTCATTCTCTCTTTGCGAAGATGCTCAACCGGGTGGACGTTGGCCGGCTTCGGCGTGTGCAACGACGCGGATGCTGGTCCGGGCGATCGGATCCCCATCGATCAACAGCACGAATGTGAGACGTTCCGGCTTACGAACAACAAGCCCCACGTGCAATGGGAAGAAACAAGGCACATCCTCGTGGGGAGCGTAGCCAAGGGGTCGACTGACTTCGATCATCGACGAGTGAACTTGCCCACCGGCAATCGTGCCCTCCTCATCACGGACCTCCAGGGTCATGGCCATCGGACGGTACGCCTCGCTCGCCGGCACAGAGAGTTTTATCGCGAGTGCGAAGGTCTGCTCGAGCGGAAATGCCCGGACGAGCAAACGGTCCCAGCCGCCACCGAGGATGAAGAGTTTGCCGTCGTGGACCTGAACGCCATCGCAGAGGATGAACGCCTCGGCGCGGACCCGTTGTCCGGTGAGTGAACGCACGGTTGTCGGGGAGTTGGTTGCGTCGTCATCCATCTGCAGCATTCCATTCCGGTCGTGACTGATAGTGCCACCACCCGGCACTCCACTGTATTCCCGACGCCCCATATCGCCCTGAGGGCCCGGCGTCTGAGATCCGTCTGACAGTTCGGATCGGGGTGTTTAGCGAATGCGAGACCAGTCGAAGACGACGCCGATGTACTCATCCTTCTGGTGGGCGAGGCCGAAGTACGCCTCCTGACAAGCTTCCGGAGAGAGCACGTGGGTCAAAAGTGGGTCCACAATCAGGCGACGGTCGTGGATCCAACGCATTATCTGGCGGTAGTTGCCCTCAATAGTGACACGGGCCCGTTCGGTGTTCTCGGAGATAGGAAAGGTCCATTCCAGGGCACCAATCATTCGGATCGCGAGCAGGTGGATGCGCGCAAGCATTGGGGTCAGGTCGCCCGGGAACGGTGCACGCGGGCTCCCCAGCAGGATGACCTCGCCGTGACGGCCGCACATTTCCACGGCCTGCGCAACCAGAGCACTCTCCCCGATTGCCTCCACGACGATGTTCGCACCATTGCGATCGTCTGAACTTCCGACCCAGTCACGGACCACGGCGATGGGGTCTACCTCACGCGAGTTGAAGACCTTTTCGATCCCGCAGGCCTGCGCCTGGTGCAGGCGCATTTCGCTGATGTCAAACGCAATCACCTCGGCGCCCGCAAGTTGGAAGAGTTGCGCGGCGAAGTTTCCCACCAGCCCCATGCCGATGATGGCCACTCGGTCGCCGGCCTGGACGGATGAAGAACGGACCGCGGAGATTGCGACACCCGCCATCCGTGTGAAGATGGCGTGGCGCCCATCGATGTCTGATGGGACCTGCATGGCGAAGCGGGCCGTGTTGGCCTGCACGATGGATCCGTGGCGGCTGAACGTCAGGATCCGGTCTCCGGGATTGATGTTTTTCACCTCACTCCCGGTTGCCAGCACGTTTCCGAGATGGCCGTAGCCAGTCCGCGCCGGATAGATGATCGGTTGTGCCCGATAGATTGGAGGGGTCTTTGGCATTAGGTTCGTGAAGAACGACCCTTCAGTACCCGCACTGATGATTGAGTATTCGGATTCGACAAGAGCTTCATGAGGGCCGAGGTTCTCGGCGCTAACGTCATAGTCCTCAAGTTCGGCCTGTTCGGGTCCGACAAAGACGACACCGCGTGCGCGCATGAGGTTCTTCCTTTCGACGGTGGCTTGCGGTGAGGGGTAGCTTTGGGCAGGATCGGGTGGTCGCCAATGCGATCAATACCTGTCCTTTGCCCAACTCCTCACGTCCAGATGCTAGGTAACCGGGTATCCGTATGGTGCCCTTGGACGGCTCTGGCGCCCCTACAATACCGCGCGACGACGATGACAAGAGACGAAAGCGGACACGGTGCCAGACAAGTCGTGGACCATGGAAGGCCACTCGCGGGTTACCGGGTCCTTGACCTTTCGCGAGCACTTGCCGGCCCGCATTGCACCGGGTTGCTAGCAGACATGGGTGCCGACGTCATCAAGGTTGAGGACGTCCGGGGTGGCGACGAGACGCGATTTTGGGGGCCACCGTTCCTTGGTGACGACAGCGCTTATTTCCTTTCAGTGAACCGAAGTCGGCGAAGCATTGCAGTCGATCTCAAGAGCGTTGACGGTCTCAGGATCTGTCTGGGGCTAGCGGAAAGGGCTGACGTCGTCGTCGAGAATTTCCGCCCCGGGGTTGTCGCGAGACTTGGCCTTGATTACGCAAGCGTGAAGGCGGTCAACCCGGGCGTGGTCTATGCGTCAATCTCGGCATACGGTCAGGATGGGTCTGGATCGCAAGAACCGGGGTATGACCTGATCGTCCAAGGCACCGGCGGCCTGATGAGTGTCACTGGAAATCCGGACGGTGGCCCGGTGAAGGCGGGCGTTGCCGAGGCCGATATCCTTGCCGGCACGAATGCGGCCGTGGCCATCGTTGGCGGTTTGCTTGCCCGCGAAAGAAAGCGGTCCGCGGGGGACGTGATTGCCGAGGGCACGTTCCTTGACGTGGCACTTTTTGACGGACAGGTCTCCCTGATGGGCTACCACTTGGTGAGCTACCAGGTGAGTGGCCGGGTCCCAGGGAGATCGGGAAACCGTTTTCCGTTCATTGTCCCGTACCAGGCGTTCCGTGCATCCGACGGGGACTTCACCCTCGCAGTCCCCAATGAGCGCCTCTGGCAATCCTTCACGACCGTCATCCAGCGACCAGACCTGGCTGCAGACCCGCGCTATGCAGACAACGGTCTGCGCGTGCGTAACCGGGACACACTCACCACGGACCTTGCATCGGTGTTGGAAACGCGCACCGTGGGCGAATGGGTTTCCAGTTTTCGCGATGCCGGCATTCCCTGCGGGCCTATCAACGACATTGGCCAGGTGGCGTCTAGCCGCTATGTAGCCGAGCGTGGACTGCTTCACGAGATTGAGCATCCCGCAGGCGCGGTGCGGATACCGGGCCAACCGTGGCGAACGGGTGAAGTGCATTCGCGGGAGGCAAACGAACCCCCCGGTCGTCCTCCGCGCCACGGCGAACACACGGATGAGGTTATGGTCGAACTCGGTTACGACACGGCAGCGATCAAGCGGTTCGAACGCGCCGGCGTGATTCGGACTGACCTATCTGGAGATGCGTGATCAGGCACCAACCCAGTCGGGGACGGTCGCTGAATACCCGGATGCCTCAGCTCCGTACTCACTGAATGGGTCACCAAGCTCGAGAATATGGTTCTTGTAGGCGATTGCGCCCCAGTCAATGACGTACGGGATCAGGTACCACGCGTCGGCGCGCTGCACATCGACCCAATCGTCGACGTATTCGTACACCATTGTCCGTTCGTCCCCGTAGCTGGCGCGTTCACCAAGACGACGCGAGATGAGTGCCCAATTGATGTCACTGTCAGCGCGGGCGGTCGACATTGCCTTCACAATCCGGCCACGGGCGTTGGCCCGAGAACCGGTCGGCGGATTGACCATCATCGCTTCGGCGCGCTCAGGGGCAATGATTGGTTGGAGCTTCCCTTGGCGCTGAAGCAGGTTGAACAGGCTGACCGACGGGTCGATGTGGTGGTAAGCCAGGTCCAGCTTGATGAGGGCTGGTTCCTCCCACCCGCGTGGTGCCTTTGCCGCAAAAGACTTCAACTGGAGGAACTTTGTGACCCAATCGAGGTAGCCGTCCAAGCGGAAGCGGTCGGTCTCCAATGTGTTGAGCACCGAAGCCCACTGGCGAAGCACCCAGATGGTGTCCTCATCGCGGCCGAGGTAACGGCGGGTTGCCTCGTGGAGGTAGACGCGCTGTATATCGATGGCGGACATCTCGCTGCCATTCGCGAGTTTGACCATCCACGTTCCGGTCGGCTCTCCCGAGATCTTCTTCAGGGATGCCACCGGATCCTCAAGCTCGATCTCAACCTCGGAGGTCCACCCCTCGTCCAGTAGCTGGGCGACGAGTGCCATCGTCCCAATCTTAAGTTTGGTGGCGAACTCTGACCGGTTCGCGTCACCGATGATGTTGTGGAGACGGCTGTATCTCCGGCCGGCATGGGATTCGTCCCGCAGGTTCAGGATTGGACGTCCCCCGAACCGGACGCGGTGACTGACGTCAACGGAGGTGAAAGGTGCCCGCTGACTGATCTGAAAGGGAGGCGGTGGCGACCCATCAACGGTTCCCGGAAGGGCCGGGAGGCGGGATGCGCGAGGACGGGTTGAGGCCGGCTTGTACATCCCGGCGCCGGCGAAGATCTGGCGGGTCACGAGGAACGGAAGGATGCCTTCGACGAAGTCTCGCGTGCGCGGGCTCGACCGGATGCAGTAGTTCTCGTGGTAGCCGTAAGTGTTGCCAAAGTGGTCGGTGTTGTTCTTGATGAAGAACGCCTCACCCTTGAGCTGGAGCTCGTCAATCATTGACAGAAGGATCCGGTCGCCAGCGTGTTCGGCTGCGATCAGGTCATCGAGAGTGCGGCATTCCGGGGTTGCGTACTCAAGGTGGCCGGAATCGAGATACATGCGGCCCCCATTGAATAGGAACCCTCCGTTGCCTGGGCTCTCCCCCCATTCCCGGGGTGCAGGCTCGATGAGACCGTACTTCCGGGAACCGAATATGCCGTCCTTGATTCGGTAGGCAACCTCGGTCGGGCTCATATTCCCGGCAGCTGCGTACTCGGTCTCAGTGCCAAAGAGTGCATTTTCCATTCGCTCAATCTCCGCGCACCGTCCCCGGTAACTTCGCTACCCGGTCATCTGCCGTTCATGCCACTGCGTGAAGCTACTCTCCACCTGGCTGTGGGGTCGGGTCTGGGATCTCCCGGATGATGCGCTGGATTTCGTCGTCAAGGTCACTATCCGACGACTTTTCAGTGTCGGTCTCACCCGGGGCGGAAGATGGACGCGAAGGTGCTTCAGTAGGTGTTTCTGCGGGCTTGGTTGGGGCTTCGGGTGCAATCGCGATCACGGTTTCAGGCGTCACGTGATCCTCCCTTCATGGTAGCGACGAGGGTTGTGAGATCGGGGGAACGGTCAATGAGTTCGATGACCCGGTCGATGACCGGACCGGTGATGTCCTCGAGGTCGAGGCGCCATTCCTTGGATCCCACGTCAAATGTGACCGAGTCCCATTCGAGTTTCCGGATCTGCGGTGCGAACCGGGCCAGAAGTGCGCCCCGGATTGCGCCTCTCGTTCGCGCAGGTGGCGTCTGGGCGCATGCGTCAAGGCGCTCTTGATCAACGAGATTCATGACACGCCCTTGCTTGCGGAGGGTCTCGAAGAGGCTGACCCGCGGGTCGATCATGTGATAGGCCATGTCCAAACGGCGGAGGCGGGCATCGCCCCAGGTTCGCGGGTCTCCTGTTGTTCCTATCTGGACAAAGACTGACCGCTTGATAATCCAGTCCACCCGTGTGGCGAGCTTCTCCGGGACTGATCCGAGGGCATCGAGCGCTTCCGCCCACTGCGAAAGCACCCAATCGGTTTCCGGGTCACGCCCGGCAAAGGATGCTTGGCATGCTTGCAGGATCAAGTGCTGGATGGCGAGTGCGGTCATTGGACGTCCGAAGGTCATCGGGACGGTTGTGGTCAACGAAGTGTCCCGGGAGATGTCCTTGATTGCCTTGACGGGATCCGCAATTTCGAACTCGGGCTTCCACCCATCTTCGATGAGGTCAAGAACGAGTGCGGTTGTTCCGACCTTCATTGCCGTTGCCCACTCGGACCGATTGGCGTCACCGGCAATGCAGTGCAAACGACGGTATTTGGTCGAACTCGCGTGTGGTT
>BJHB01000090.1:0-9926 GCA_014191415.1 Chloroflexota bacterium | reverse complement strand
CCTTGGCTTGGATCTGTGGCCACGTAGCGGTCACGAAGATGACGGTGTAGAGCGCAGTCAATTCGCCGACTGGGATATCGCCGAGGCGGTCCTGCGTCACCGACATCGCCGTGCCTGTCAGGAGCGACACCACCACGAGCAAGGCACTGAGACCACCGCGTTCGTTGTGCATCAGCCACCGCCGGATTGCCACGGTCACCGCGGATAGGAGCCCGATATAGACCCAGAACAGGTGGCGATCATTGGCCCATCCGAAGATTTCCATGATGGCTACCGCACTGAAGACCGCTAGGACACCGAATAGCACGTCACGATGGAACGTATTTCCTTCGATGACCTCACCCAAGGAATTTTCCGTTCTGGTGTCACTGACCACTCGGAACAGCTTGATTGCCCTCAGGATTCTTAGCCCTTGGATGAACACGACCCATTGGGGAAGCTCGCCTTCGCCGAGCAGTCCAACATAGGTCGCGAGGACAACGAAGAATGGCAGGATGGCTATCAGGTCAATGAACCCCCAGATGCCGAGAAGGTAATCGCGGGATCGCTTCTGGTACGACGCATTCAGGACGTAGTCAATGGCAAAGAGGAATGCAATCACCCCTTCGAGCGCAACGAAAATGGTGTGCGGGATGCCCTCCGCTTCCTCCGGAAATGTGAACCATGGTTCACGCTTTATTGCGGTTGCGGCGGCTGCTTCGGCATCGGTCGGGGTCGGTGATGGTTCAGGCGTCGGTTGCGGGGTGACCGTCGGCAGCTCAGACACGGTTGTTGGCAAGGTCCTGTTGCGGGAGATTTCTTCCTGAACCACTTGACGGATCGAGGAGACCATGTCGGGTGTTGCGGTGGGTTCGACCGTCGCGGTCGGCGACGGCATGTCAGCCGGTACGAAGGTCCTGAACTCGGGCGCACCCTCGAGGACGAGCAGGACAAGTGAAATGGCTACCAGCCACGACACCACATACGCGTGATGGGCCGAATCTGACGTTCCATCGTGGTGGTAGGCGTGACCAATGTATTCACGGACGCGGGTCGTCCACGGGACGTGGGGGATGACTGCCGGCTGAACCGGACCGGACGCCACAGCAGCCTCCCCTGGAACTTCCACCTCGGCCTTCACCTCGGCGGCCGCTTCGGTTTCAGCTTTGGCCTCTGCCTTTGCGTCTTCGGCTTGGGTCGGTTGGGGTGGCGTCACGCCCGCTGGATTGGCTGGCGACGCCGTATCGTTGGAAGGATCCGCAGATTGGGACGACGGCTCGCTGGAACTACCCGATGCTGGGCCCGGTTGCGTTGATGCCATCGCTGGTGTGCCCTCCTGTGACCCCTGAGCAGCGGGACTGGTCTCGGCTGTGTCCGTAGAGACGCTGGCCTCCGCCACGTTGGGCGGACCGTCGTCATGTGTCGCTTGGGGAACCACCCCGTCTTCTTCCCCGTCTGGTGTCCCCTTGGGGGGATCAGTCGGCTGAACACTCGCGCTTGGATCCGGTTTCTGGTCAGGTGCAGACGCATCCAGGCGCTGCCAGCGGGGAGGTTCCACGTTTGTCTCGCCTTCCCGTCTAGGTCTTCGCTGCCAACTTGCGTCCGGTTGGGATGACAATTGCCGAATCACGGATCCCAATCACGTAGTCGTCAGGTGGGTTGATCCGCACCTGACGTTGGCCACGGGCTTCCGCAAGAACGTCCTGCCCTGACTCCGCGAGCATTCGTTCAATGAAGCCCTGAACCCAGCCGGTGCCGGATCCCATGACGTCGTTGACCGACAGGCTTTCCGGGTCACTGATGATCCCGATGACCAGTTCGGCCCGCTCATTCCGGAACCATGCCCGGCACTCAGCCAAGTTCTTGTTCCAGAGTTCCTGTGGAACCACCTGCTTGCGAATCGCTTGCGCACTACCGGCACCGAAGAGCTGCCGCGCGCCGGAACCCAGGCCAGGCGCGCGGGAAACGGCAACCAGGTAGAACGGCTGCCTAGTGTCGCGCACTTCGATTTCGCTTGCACCGGCATTCTTGATGTAGCCGGTACGGCCAGGGCTCACGACCTCGGCGACGATCGTTGCGTCCTTGTTCAACTCCCGGACCGAGATCACGTACCGGAAAGTACGGTCATCGGCGCCGGAAAGGGCACCGGCGACTTCGTCGGCGACGATAATCAGGGCCTTCGCCCCGGACGTTCCCGCCGATTGCAGGACTTCCTTCTCCGCGGGACTCCCTTGAATGTGAAGGAATGTCGGCGCCGAAAGTACGTTTCCGAGCGCGTCCTTCACCGAGATTGCGTCCTTGAGGTTATCGAGCTGCTTCCCGATGTCTTCGGGTTCGCCGATGTTCACGAAGATGATCGGTGCGGAAATCCCTGCCGTCGCTATCAATGCGCGCGCAACCGCAGGCACACCTCGGTGCCAGCCTAGGACCAGGAAATGTTCAGTCCAGGCCCGTGGTTCGCGTTGAACGTATCGCTGATCCATACACCCGACCCTTCAACCGTCGCCGCCCAGTGTCGCGTGAAACGCACCGTCGCGCATTGTAATAGAAAGAGTCCCCTCGCGGCTGGAACCGCGCATGCTTCCGCGTGTGGGGAACGTACCGGAGACACCGTTCTTGGCGGCACGCTATCATAGCGGCACGTTGCGTCAGGGGTTGTACCTGACCGTGGAGGGGTTTCATGCGTGTCGCTCAGTCACCTCCCCTGACCCAGGGGCCCTCGTGGGTTCGTGGCTTCCTTGGGCTATTCGGTCTCGGCAAGACCGCAGCAGATGCGCGTGCAGATGAGAAGAAGCCGGCAGCGCCACCCGTGCCGGGGGTTGTCGCCCGAACGGTGCAGCAGTCTCGCGAGACGTTGACTGGCATTGGCGAGAGTGTTGCGTCAGTCTGGAACCTTGCCAACGACAACCGTCTGGCCCGCTACGTCATGATGATCGTGCTATTCACGGTCGGCCTCGGCGTCCTCGTCTATTACATCGAACACTGGGCCGCTCCGACTGGAACCAGCCTCGAGGGTGAGGCAATCCAGATCACGAACCTCGAGCGCGGTCTCTGGTGGTCAATCGTCACGATGACGACCGTCGGGTACGGTGACTTGGTTCCCAAGACCACCCCCGGTCGGATCATCGGCTTTCTCACCATGCTTTCCGGCATGGGTCTTACCTCCCTTGTTACCGCAGCGTTTTCCAGCCTGTTGGTTGCCCAGGCCCTCGCGGCGAGCAGTGGTCTCGAGGCCATCACCTCTGTCGGTCACACCCTCATCACGGGATGGAATGACCGGGTCGAGGCGGTCATTCAGGGCTTGATCGCGTCCACTCCGGGAGGCAAGCCGGAAATCGTCTTGGTCAACCTCCTGGATCAGGAAAAGCTCGCTGAACTCAAGTACAAGTACCGGCGGATCAGTCTCCGCTTCGTCCGCGGTGATGGCACCAGCGAGCAGGCCCTCGAGCGTGCCGGTGTTTATAAGGCTGCCAACTGCATCGTCATGGCCGACACCCTTGTCGCCCCAGGTGGTGAGGACTTGCGTTCCACAGTGATCGTGCTCACTGCGAGCAAGATGAACTCGGATCTCAAGATCACCGCGGAGCTCATGATCTCCGACAATGAGGCCGACATCCGGCGCGTGGGTGTTGACGACATCGTCCTTGCCGGTCAGGACGCCGGGTTCTTCATGTCCGCTGGTGCCCTCGCTCCCGGTCTCGGCAATGCCGCTCGCGAAATGCTTCGTGCATCCGGTGAGGCCGAGCTACGACGCATCGACTTCCCGCGCAACCTCCGTGGATTGACCTATCAGGAGGTGTTTCAGTCGTACCGGCAGCAGAACATCCTGCTTGTCGGGCTCATTTCTGAGCGCATCAACGTGTCTCTCGATGACCTCATGGGTCCTGGTACCGGGTGGGTCTCCGGCCTCATTCGCCGGCTAATGGCGGAGGCAAGCTCCGAAATTCTCGGTCAGGATCAGGAAAAGATTCAGGTACTCTGGGACCCGGGGGACGAGTACATCATCGGGACCACCGATGCCGCGCTCGTCATCACTCAGCCGCTCACGGTCACCTAGCATCGGCTATCTTGGATAACACCTGTGCGGGTCGGCAGTTGCCGGCCCGCCGTACGGCTCCTCAGGGATCAGGAGGCAGACATGACCGCAACTCTCCCAGCAATCGTCACCCATAAGAACGGCCTGCGCATGGGCCCGCACAACTACGACGAGTTCGACTACGCGAAGCTCGAGGAGTTCGGCGCGGATCCGGGCGAGCAGATGATGGACTGGGTCAACCGGGGCAAGAAGGCGAACATGCTTGCCGAATTGACCGATGCCGAGATCGCGATGATCCTCGTCGGCGGAGAGTTCTTCCACTACGAGCCCGGCGACGTCATCATCCCTTGGATGGACACCAAGGACAGCATGTTTGTCCTTCTCGCCGAGGGACGCGTGAAGATCATCACGCCGATCATCCTGCCTCCACCAGTTGGAGACTGGCTCTCGGGTGAGAAGAGCCTTCTCGAACTGCCTGCCCCGCAGGTGGTTGGCCACTTCAACCTGCTTTCGAGTACCGTGCGCTCCGCCACCGTGGAAGCGGTCGTCCCGATGGATGCCATCGAAGTGCAGAAGAACTACCTCGACAAGTTGACCAAGACCAACCAACACGTCGGCGCGACGCTCTTCAAGAACATCGGACGCGCCCTTCAGGGCCAGTTGCGCTTCACCAACAACGACGTGCAGAACCTCACCGTCGCCGTCGCACTCGCCTCGCGAGCCCTCCGCAAGGGCTAGGCCGAGAGCAGGTCACTGGCATGGACAATTGAACGCCACCCTCAGGGGTGGCGTTCAACGTTTCCCTTAGGTTCGTCAGACCCCAACCGGTTTCCCCGCAGGCAGGCGGAGGAAGTCAAAGTCGCATCCCTCCGGTGCCTGGGTCACGTGCAATTGATAGAGGCGACGATACCCCCGCTCAAACGTCAGCGGTGCCGGTGTCCAGTCGGCGCGCCGACGCGCGAGTTCATCATCAGGGACGTCAAGGTCCAGCCGACGGCCCTCCACGTCAAGGTCAATCCAGTCGCCGTCACGGACAAACGCCAGGGGACCGCCAATCGCGCTTTCCGGGGCGATGTGCAAGACGACGGTGCCGTACGACGTTCCGCTCATCCGGGCGTCGGAGATCCGCACCATGTCGCGGACCCCTTCACGCAGGAGTTTCGCCGGTATCGGCATGAAGCCCACCTCCGGCATTCCTGGCGCGCCGACCGGGCCGGCGTTCTGCAGCACCAGGATGCTGTCTGCGGTCACCGGCAAGTCCGGGTCGTCGATCCGTGCGCGGAGATCGTCGATTGACCGGAACACGACGGCTTGCCCCCGGTGCTTCTGGAACCGGGGAGATGACGCGATGTGCTTGATCACCGCGCCATCCGGACACAGGTTCCCGCGCAGGATTGCGAGACCTCCTTCCGGAGAACGTGGTTCCTCGCGGGCGGCGATCACGTCGCGGCGCCGTGCGACACGGAAGCGTGCCAGGTTCTCGCCAACCGTGGAACCGGTGACGGTCAGAGCCTCGTGACGCAGCAGTGGTGCGAGTTCCTTCATCACCGCTGGCACTCCTCCGGCATCGAACAGTTCCTCCATCTGGAACTCCCCCGACGGCTTGAGGTTCACCAACCAAGGGGTCTGGCGGGAGAGTTCGTCAAACCGGTCAAGTGGCACCGGAATTCCGAGTCGACCCGCAATCGCCACCAGGTGGACGACGGCGTTGGTTGATCCGCCGAGTGCCATCAGCACACGGATGGCGTTCTCGAATGCGGCTTCGGTCATGATCTGCGACGGTCGCAATCCGGCCCGTGCAAGGCGCACCGCTTGGCGTCCACTCATCTCGGCGAATTGCAAACGGCGGCTGTCAGGAGCGGGAATGGCGGCGTTTCCCGGCAGCGCCATGCCAAGCGCTTCGGCCATGCTTGCCATCGTTGACGCAGTGCCCATCACCATGCATGAACCTGCCGAACGGCAGATCGCGTCCTCAATGGCCGTGTATTCGTCGGCGTCGATCGTTCCCGCCCGAAGTTCCGCGGTGTACTTCCCGCAGTCAGTACAGGCTCCCAGTTCCTTGCCATCGTGACGACCATTCAGCATGGGGCCCCCGGAGATCATGATCGCGGGGACATCCGCCGACGCCGCACCCATGAGGGCCGCCGGCGTCGTCTTGTCGCATCCGGCAAGTAGCACGACCGCGTCCATCGGTTGGGCGCGGATCATCTCCTCGGTATCCATAGCCATCAAGTTGCGGAAGAGCATCGACGTGGGTTGGGTATGCACCTCGCCGAGCGAAATGGTTGGAAACTCAAGCGGGAACCCGCCTTCCTGCCACACGCCCCGCTTGACCGCTTCGGCGAGTTGGCGGAAGTGGTTGTTGCAGTTGTTGAACTCCGACCATGTCTGTGCGATGCCGATGACTGGTTTGGTCAGGTCCTCCTGAGTAAACCCCATCGCCTTGGTGAATGCTCTCCCGGTGAAGCCGGAAGGGGTGCCTCGTTCGCCAAAGAAACGGGCGCTGCGCCCCAGAGCCGGCGGGCCGTCAGCCATCGTGTCGGGTGCCGTCCCGGCATCGGAAGCCGTGCGCTTTGGCAATCCCTCCGCGCCGAGAGGTGCATCTCCGCGGCCGGGATTGCGCGGGTCGTCATTGCCTTGGGCGTTGCGGTCGGCCGGTGGTGGCCCGTACATGATGCTCACGATGCGGTTCCTGTCGTGGTGTGATCGAAGGGGTGGTCGGTCGCGCGGTCCTTGTCAGGCTTCGGGTGTCAGGTGGACAGCCCCGGACTTCCACCGGCGACGGAACGAAGGACGCATCACTGCCTCCGGTGACTGGATTGTCAGCCCTCCGTCGATCATCATCGTCGTACCGGTGACCCATTTCGCCTCGTCGGACGCGAGAAAGAGGGCACCGTTGGCAATGTCCTCGGGTGTCCCGATGACCCCCAGCGGGTAGCAATCCAAATTCCCTGCCCACTCCGCTTCGTCCGCCTGGACGCGCGGGCGGCTAGTATCGTTCAGGATCAAACCAGGACAGATCGCGTTCGCACGGATCCCATGTGGCCCGTAGTCGAGTGCGAGGTTTCGGGTAAGACCCAGGATCCCGGCCTTCCCGGCTGAATACCCGCCGAAGTGCGGGTTTGTCACCACGCCGTTTGCCGAGGAGATGCTCGTGATTGACGGACCCGCCTCCCTGCCAGCTTCCATTAGGTGTGGCAGCGCATACCTTGCAGTCAAGAACACCGAGGTCAGGCACCCATCAATTGTCCGGCGCCACTCTTCCTCGGATATTTCGTGAAGGTACTTCACGGTTGCCATCGCGGCGCAATTCACGACCGTTGTCAGGCGTCCGTAGGTCGCGATGGCCAAATTGACCAGTGATTGGACGTCCTCAGTCAAGCTTGCATCGACGCGCAGCGCGACTGCGCGTCCACCGGATGCGGTGATCTCGGCAGCGACGGCCTGTGCACCGGCTTCATTGACATCGCTCACCACGACGGCGCACCCTTCCTGGGCGAATCGTCGTGCGATCGCGTGGCCGATCCCCGCACCACCTCCACCGGTGATGATTGCGACTTTGCCTTCCAGACGCATGCGCTTTCTCCAGTCTCTTCCCGCCCTGCCGTAGCTCTTCGGGGCGCTTCTGCCCCTCTCATCTGGTCACACCATTCGGTTCGCGGGATGGTAGCGAAGCGTATCCACATCAGGGGGCGATGGGGAGGGCCAAGCGAAGCGCATCTTCATCAGGGGCGATGGGGAGGGGCTTCGTTGCGGGGCCAAGCGAAGTGTATTGAAATCAGGGGCGATAGGGTGGACCAGGCGCACCGCCCGGATATTCGGTCGGTTCGCACTGTTCCCATTTTGGCGCCTCGACGCGGGACTACAATCTGGCCCATCCGAGACGCGTGCCCGGTCTTTCCGCCAATGCCCGGAAAATCCGGTCAAGCTTCGGATCAGGGTCGAGGGCGCGCCGGATCATGCGAGGGGATTGCGAATGACTGCACAATCGACCGGATCGGAGCATATAAAACCGCTGGGCTTTGTGAGGAACGAACATATAAATCCGGCGGGGTGCAGTGGCGGGGTGGGGCGATGGGGCTGATGGTGTGGAAGAGCGAAGCGAGGCCAAGCGAAGCGTCTATAAATCAAGGGGCGATGGGGAGCGAAGCGAGGGGTGTGGGGCGCCTCGACGGCAAGGTGGTCATCGTCACCGGCGCCGGTGCGGGGATCGGACGCGGTGTGGCGGAACTCTGCGCTCATGAGGGCGCGGCAGTCATCGTTGCTGACCGCTCGGTACCCGGCGGTGAGGCAACCGCGCGTGCCATAAACGATGCGGGCGGTCGCGGACGCTTCGTGCAGACCGACGTCGCAGACGAGGCAAGTGCTGCCAATGCCGTGGCGCAGGCCGTATCCGAATTCGGATCGCTCACCGGCCTGGTCAACTGTGCCGGCATCTACCCGCGCGCAACCATCGAAGAGACGACGGTGGAACTCTGGGACCAGATCATGGCGGTCAACCTTCGGGGTCCGTTCCTGATGTGCCGGGCCGCGGTTCCGGCGATGCGTGCTGCCGGTGGCGGCTCAATCATCAATGTGACCTCTACCAATGCCTACTCTGGTTGGTCCAACCTGTTTGCCTACTCCACCTCGAAGGGTGGCTTGCTCGTGATGACGCGGAACCTTTCCCGCGGTCTGGCGCGTGACCGGATCAGGGCGAATGCCCTCAATCCCGGCTGGGTCATCAGCGAGAACGAGATTGCTGTCCAGGCAAGTGATGGTCACGACCTTGCATGGATCGAGGAAGCTGGGAAGCGCCAGCCCTTGGGTCGGACGCAAACGCCGCAGGATTCCGCCTATGCTGCGGTCTTCCTTCTCTCAGACGAGTCATCACAGGTGACTGGGACGGAGATGAACGTGGATGCCGGCCGGTCCATGCCAGGGCAGGGTGGTTCCGCCTAGGTGTGCTGGAACCTTCCCGAGGCACGCACCCCGTGTCATTTGAACAAGCCCGACGGGCTGGCGCTGCCCGCGCCCTCCCCGTGCGTGCGCTCATGCCGAATTGCCAAGTTGGTGTGAGAGACTGAAAGACCGTGGATCTTCAGGCTCTTCTCAACCCGTTGGCGATCAATCCCTTCGACCTCTTTCCCACAGCCCCAGATGCGGGGACGCTGATGGACGCCGCCGAGCGGTTTCCGGGCGGCTCGGTGGGGCTGGTGTTCGTCCTTTTCTGGTCGCCATGGATGGCTGCCATTGGGATCCCGGCGGGACTGATCCTTGCCCGTCACGCCGGGATCAATCCGTTCGTGACGTTTGGCCTCTATGCCCTGACCGACATCATGGGAGCGATGATCACGCACCCTCTTTATGCGGTGATCAAGCGATACGGCGGGCGGGTGGCCTTCCTCAGCACTATCGGCCGTTGGTACGTCCGCATCGCGATGATCGGGGCGAAGCCTCCGCGCATCGATGATGTCCGGAATGGTCCAATCTGGCCGGCGCTGTTCCGCATCGGGGTCGTCGCTTTCGGCTTTGATATCTACCACGGTGGCATGGTCATTGCCGGGTTGCCGGTCCCGCGGTTGCTGGGCTGGGGCGCGGCTCTTGCAGGAGACCTGATCTGGTTCGGCGTGCTCTTCGCGACCAGTACCGCAGCTGCCGCCGTCGTCGACAACGACAAGACCGTGGGCATCATCACGGTCGTCGCGATGATTGCAATTCCCAAGATTGCCGAGTGGATCTTCCCCGCACTTCGGGGAAGTTCAGCTCCAGCGAAGAGCCCCGCACCGACGAGTGATGGCGTACCCGTGAGCCCTGCGCTCGCTTTCGCGGGTCCATCCAGCGGGAAGGTTGCGCTTACTGGTCGCCATCGGGATGCAGTGCCCGCGACCGGGGTCGGCGGCGGTCGGCGTTCTGCGAAGCGCGGATCAGG
>BJHB01000089.1:0-9931 GCA_014191415.1 Chloroflexota bacterium | reverse complement strand
GCTTCAGTGCGGACGCTAATCGTCGCAGTGATCAAATCGCGTGCTCCGGGATGGAAACAATGGTAGACAGCAGCACGCGGACATTGCCGGACACCTCAGACACCACGGGCAGCGAGGCACATTTGCTTCGGGCAAATCTGGCCGACCTTCGCGCCCAAGTCGCGAGACTCGAGAGTGAACTCCAGTCGCGCCGGCGCGAAGTTGCCAGCCTGCATGCGATGCTTGGTCAGGTCCTCCGGGGCCCGTGGGTCTATGTCGAGGATGGCGCTCCGCAACGCTGGGCCTGATGACCATCGCCTGATGCCGTGTCGTCGCGATTCCAAAGCTGCCGTGGGATCTTGGGAAAACGACTGGCGTACGCCGATATGGTTGGTCAACGGTTCTCTCAGTGAGTAGCGGACACGCTCATTGTAGTATTGGGCGTGCAAGTCAGTAATTGACCCATGAATCGCGCGACAGCGTTCATACTCATAGGCACATGTGCTTCGGCGTTCTACCTGACTGGCCTGATCTGGACAATCCAGTGGGTCCACTATCCCCTGTTTGAAATGGTCAATCCTGACCAATTCATGAAATATGAGGCGGCGCACACCAGTGCCATCACGGCGATAGTGGGCCCAGTCATGGTTGCGGAACTATTGACCGCGGTGGCATGGGCAGTCCTCTGTCCTTCGTCGCTCGGCAGGGCGACCCCAATCACCGGGCTGGGTCTCGTCATTCTCATTTGGGTATCGACCGCAGTCCTGCAGGTGCCACTCCATGACACGTTGTCCCGCGGGTATGATGTGACTGCCATAGCAACATTGGTTGCGACAAACTGGATAAGGACCATTTCGTGGACTGTCAGATCCGGGATATTGGCGCGGACACTTTGGCAAGTCCTCACCAGGGAGCCGATTAGCTCGACTGCCAGCTAATGGCGCCTCCTTGGCGCATCAAACAGTGACGGTGCCCTCGATGCACGTCACGGTGTCCCCGCCGACCCAAATCTCCCCGTTTGGATCACGCTCTATGTGGACGCGCCCCGCCCGGCCGAGCGAGGCGCCCTGGCTGGCCACGTACCTATCCGGTGCGTGTCCCCCGCTGATCAGCCATTGGGCGACCGCGGCATTCAGGCTCCCAGTGACCGGGTCTTCCTCAGTCCCATAAATCGCCCGCACCTCGAATGCGCAGTCGCCGCCCGAGTGCGGGCCAACTATCCCAAGTTTGATGTCCCCAAGGATGCTTGGGTCGGGACGCACTGCAAGCACTTGCTCGGCCGACTTGAGCAGTATTGCCCGCCATTCCGGCCCGTTGTCGCACCAGGAATGGTCGACGATGTCTTTTCGGTTGATGCCAAGGGCCTGACAGATCGTTACCAGTTCGTCCTCACCAACCGCACCGGACCGTCTTCGTGGTGGCGCGGCGAACGCGAGCCGTCCACCCATCCTCGAGATCCTCACCAATCCCAATCCACACTCCTGAACAATCTCCGAACCAGGGGCGTTCCACCCGCCTCCAACCACGCATGACAGGTGCCAAGGGTGGGATGACCCGCGAACGGGAGTTCACCTGAACCGGTAAAGATTCTGACCCGGTAGTCAGCCTTCGGATCGACCGCGGGCAGTACAAACGTCGCTTCCGAGAGATTTGTCCAACGCGTGAATCCCTGCATTTCCTCAGTTGACAAATCGTTTCCATCGAGGACCACGGCTAGCGGATTGCCCAGGAATGGGACCTTGGTAAAAACGTCTACTTGACGGAAGATCCGGCGTCGCATCATTTGGATTCCTTCGGGGTTTTCATCACGTTGTCCGCCCACACCGGACCTCACACGGGCCAACCGAACGGTGGGGCCCACGGTCAATAGGCGGGTTTTTCGGCAAACCATTCGGGTCGTTGCACATCCAGATACGCTTCGCGAATCGTGTCGGTCGCGTTGCGAGCAAGTTTGGCCTCGTCCAGAGACATGCCAAGCCCCGGGCCACTGGGGACCATGAAACAGCCGTGGTCGTAGCGGAACACCTCGGAGTCGGGAACCACATCGTCGGTCTGGTTGTGTTGTTGTCCGTCGATTGCAAGGAACATGTTCGGCGTCGACGCTGCAAGGTGTAGGTACGCCGCCGTCGAGAACCCGAGTTCGCCCCCGGAATGCAGGGTCACCGGAATACCCGCAGCTTCGCAGATGGACGCAGCCTTGCGAGCCTGCCATAGGCCGCCAGCTTCATGAGGGTCCAGCAGGATCACGTCCGCTGCTTCGGCGCGAATGATGTTCAGGACGTCGGTCGTCGTGTACGCACTTTCATCAAGGGCAATCGGCACCGGACTCCAGCGTCTGAGTTGGGCGTGACCAAGCAAATCATCATGGACGAGCGGTTGTTCCACGTATTCCAGATCGAATGGAGCAAGGCGTGAGATCATTCGCTTGGCGGTGCCAGGGGTCCAAGCGCCGTTGACGTCCGCCCGGATCCGGATGTCCGGCCCAACCGCCTCGCGGACCGCCTTTACGATGGGCACATCTGATCGCTCATCGACCCCGATCTTCAATTTGATCGTGCGGAACCCGCGCTCGACAAAGTGCCTTGCCTCAGCGGCGACCTGTTCCGGATCACTTACGAACAGGTACGCGATCATCTCGATCCGCTCCCGGTACTTGCCGCCCCAGAGTTTGTGAAGAGGCGCGCCAGCCGCTTTCCCGATCAGGTCCCAGCAGGCCATCTCGACCGCAGCGAGCGCGAACACCATCGCGCGCTTGTGGTGATAGAACCCGGCACCTTCCACCTTGCGGTAGAGGTGCTCCACGTCGTGTGGGTCGAGCCCGACTGCAATCGGAATGATGGTCCGAACCAAGACAGGCTCGGTGAACTCCAGAAGACAGAGTGTTTCGCCGTATCCCACGAGGCCAACGTCCGTGTGAACGGTGACGACAAGTCGCGTCGGACCGGGTCGCCGCCCACCTCCCCAAACATGCGGGTTCGCGTACGGCACAAAGACCTTCTGCCATTCAATCGAATTAATTCGCACTCGTAGGACCCTTTCGTCGTCGGCACGCCTAGGCTACCGGACCGAACTGAGCCCACCGATCGGATCAGGGGTTTACCCGATGCCTTGCCACATCCATGGACGCGAAGATGGGTCAGTGTCCTTAACTGGATCGGGAGATGCCATGGCAATTGGGGAACTTGTGCGGAGCGGTGAACGAACCGGATACAAAGTCTGCATTGAACCGCCGAACATGATCTCGGCCGATGCTAACGAGGCCGTCGCCGGGGTTGCGTACCGCGCAAGCGAGATGATTGCGGTCTACCCCACAACTCCATCGTCTCCAATGGGTGAATGGGCAGATGGGTGGGCAACGAAGGCCCGCCCGAACCTTTGGGGACAACCTCCGCGTGTTGTCGAGATGCAGGGTGAAGGCGGCGCGGCGGGAGCACTGCACGGTGCGCTGCACGCAGGAGCGTTGGCAACGACCTTCACTTCGTCACAGGGTCTCTTGCTGATGTTGCCGAACATGTTCAAGATTGCCGCCGAACTCATCCCGACGGTATTCCACGTTGCGGCGCGCACCCTCGCCACCCACGCGCTTTCGATTTTTGGCGACCACTCTGACGTCATGGCCGTGAGGCAGTCGGGTTGGGCAATGCTCGCCTCCAGTTCCGTGCAGGAGGCGCAGGACTTCGCGGCGATTGCTCACGCTTCTACTCTGAGAGCCCGGGTGCCATTCCAGCACTTCTTTGACGGGTTCAGAACCTCGCATGAAGTGATGAAGATCTCACCTATTGCGGACGAAACACTCCGTGCAATGATCGACGACGAACTCGTCTGCAAGCATCGAGCGCGGGGACTTGCTCCTCAACACCCGCACCTTGCCGGGTCTGCCCAGAACCCGGACGTCTTCTTCCAGGCGCGTGAGGCCGGTAATCCGTACTACCTGGCGGTCCCAGGCATTGTGCAGTCAGCCATGGACCAGTTTGCAGACCTCACCGGTCGCCGGTACCGGATTTTCGAATACGAGGCTGCACCAGATGCCACCCACGTCATCATCTCCATGGGCTCAGGATCACAGACGGCATCCGAAACGGCTAAGGTCCTTAACCGGCAGGGACGCCGTGTTAGGGTGCTGATCATTTGCTTGTTCCGGCCGTTCTCGGTTGCCAACTTTGTTCATGCCTTGCCCGCGACAGTCGAGCGAATCGCTGTTCTGGATCGGTCAAAGGAGCCCGGTGCAATTGGTGATCCGCCTTACCAGGATGTGGTGACCGCGATCATTGAGGCGTGGCATGCCGGCACCGCCTCGTTCAGTGTCCTGCCCCGGGTGATTGGCGGCAGGTACGGATTGGCCTCCAAGGAGTTCACGCCAGCGATGGCTGTGGCGGTCTTCGATGTTCTGGAACGGTCTCACCCGCCCGCCCACTTCACGATCGGTATTCATGACGGCGTGACGGGACTGAGTATTCCGTGGGATCCGTCATTCTCGATCGATGCACCGGAAACGGTAAGCGCCCTCTTCTACGGGCTTGGATCCGATGGAACGGTCGGGGCTAACAAGAACTCGATCAAGATCATTGGCGAAACGACCCCACTCCACGCTCAGGGCTACTTCGTGTACGACTCGAAGAAGTCTGGATCGGTAACGATCTCTCACCTGCGCTTTGGCATCCGGCCGATCCGAGCTTCCTCCCTGATTTCTACTGCAAACTTCATCGCATGCCACCAGTTCCAGCTGCTTGATCACCTGGATGTTCTGGGGTCCGCCCTCCCATCGGGCACATTGCTGCTCAACAGTCCATATGGGCCTGATGAGGTCTGGGCGCAACTCCCACATGCTGTACGCGACACGATCGCGTCCAAGCGCTTGCGCTTTTTCGTGATCGACGGTGATCGAGTCGCACGAGAGACCGGCATGGCCCGAAGGATCAACACGGTCATGCAATCGTGCTTCTTTGCGCTTTCCGGAATCCTGCCTCGTGACGAGGCGATTGCGGCGATCTGTCATTCGATCGAGAAGACCTACGGCAAGCGGGGCGAGCGCGTTGTGGCCAAGAATTTCGAGGCTGTCGATGCAGCACCGGAGAACCTACACGAGGTCACGGTGCCGGACACGCGGCCCATTTCAATCGCCAATGCGTTCCCGCGCGGGACTGGTCGACGTCCATTGGATATCTCGACCAGATTTGGCGACTTGACGCCCGGCCCCGACTGGCTGACAGCGATGCTGATTGCTGGCCGAGGCGAGGATCTCCCGGTCAGCGCAATGCCCGCCGACGGGAGATTCCTGACTGGGACCGCGAAGTTCGAAAAACGAAATCTTGCACGTGAACTGCCGGTCTGGGATGCCGACCTCTGCATCCAGTGCGGGAAGTGCACGATGATCTGCCCTCACGCGGCTATCAGGGAAAAGGTCGTGAACTTGGCAGATTTGGCCAAGGCTCCCGCGACGTTCATGACGGTGCCGGCTAAGTGGAGGCAATTTCCTGACCAAGTCTTCAGCCTGCAAGTATCGCCCGAGGACTGCACAGGATGCACACTCTGCTTTGAAATTTGCCCAGCGGTGAACCGTGACGATAGCGCGCACCGCGCACTCATGATGGTTTCCACGGTGGGCTCGAGCCGCCAGGACGGTGAACGGGCGAATTGGGAGTTCTTCACGTCCCTGCCACAGACCGACCGGACCAAGTTGAATGTCGTCACCGTCAAGGATGTGGCCCTCACACAGCCGCTCTTCGAGTTCTCGGGTGCGTGCGCCGGATGTGGCGAGACACTATACCCGCGGCTCCTGACTCAACTCTTCGGCGATCACCTTATCGTCGCGAATGCAACCGGTTGCTCATCGATCTCCGGGGGATCGTTGCCGGCGACGCCGTGGTCACAGACGATCGACGGCATTGGTCCGGCTTGGGCGAACTCGTTGTTCGTGGCCAACGCCGAGTTCGGCTTGGGTATCCGGGTCGCTGTCGATCATAGGCGGGACCATGCACGCACGTTGCTTGACTCGGTCTCGTTGCTCGCTCCAGACCTTGCTGATGAACTCGTGGCACTCAGGGATGCCGACCAGTCGACCGAGCGAGGAATCGTTGACCAGCGCAACCGGGGCCGGGCGATGAAAGACCGTCTTGCCGGGTGGGGTGGGTCAGCCGTGAGAGAACTGTCATCAGTCATCGAGGCACTCGTTCACCATTCGGTCTGGCTCGTTGGAGGTGACGGCTGGGCGTATGACATTGGATATGGGGGTCTCGATCATGTGATCGCATCCGGGACGAACGTCAACATCCTTGTCCTGGATACCGAGGTCTACTCGAATGCCGGGGGGCAGCAATCGAAATCCACAACCCGGGGCGCGGTTGCCAAGTTCGCCAGTTCTGGCAAGCGACGGGCAAAGAAGGACCTGGGTCTGTTGGCGATGACCTACGGCAATGTGTATGTCGCAAGAATTGCAATGGGCGCAAATGATGCCCACACGGTGAAGGTGCTCCAGCAGGCCGAGGCCTACGATGGGCCATCACTGGTGATCGCTTATGCCCACTGCATCGCGCATGGCTATGAACTTGCGCATGGTCTGGATCATCAGAAGCAGGCGGTTGCAAGCGCCTGCTGGCCCTTGTATCGGTACGACCCGAGGCGCGCCGAGCATGGGGAGAACCCGTTCGCGCTCGATTCGCGTCCGCCGACGCTTGCACTTGCAGAGTTCCTGGCGACTGAGGACCGCTTCACAACCATGCTGGGGTCATCGACTTCAGCGAAAGCAACCCTCGTCGGTACCGAAAGCACGGCCGAAGGGAAGGAAAACACGCGCGGGGAATCGCTGGAACTCGCTTCCCAAGACGTTGCGGCACGGTGCAACCTGTACGCACAACTGGCTAAGGACTGGCGCCTGAGCTGACCTCAGCGCCAGTCGTCAAGCGGGTTGCGTCCACCAATCATGGGAGGCGCAACCCGTGATCCTGAAATATGTGACGCATGTGCCAAAAGCGCCATTTCCAGACACCGGCGGGCCTGATAGCCGTCAACCAGTTCGCATTGGGGTTTTTCGCTCCTCAAGCGCGCCACCATCGACGCCGCCATTCGATGGTGTGAGCGTACCCACTTGTCATCAGAAGGTGGTGGATCAGAGGGAATGACTTCCCACCGGTCGTCGCCTCTGACCGGGGGATTCACCAGCGGATGAACCCAGATATCAGGCTCGTTGCTCATCGGCCCCGGAATTGAAAGGGTCCCTTCGGTTCCGTGGATGTCAATTCGGTAGGGGATTTCGCGCCCATCTCCCTTGTACGACTCGAAGTTGGCAGCGAATGTGTCCCACTGATAGTAGGCAGAGACTCCGTTCCCCGCGACCAATCCCATGCCTTCGTCGCCTTGTCGAAGGTCTGCCGGAGTGCTGGTGCGACCGTCCTGAGTGATATGCGCTTGGCACCACGACGGCATCCCGAAAAGCTGCCACAGGAAGTCGAAAAAATGCGGTGCGAGGTCAATGAAGAGTTCATTCCCACCGTGCCGTCCACCCATCCCGTAGATGCGCGCCAGCCGGGGTTCGCCGATCCTGCCGGATCGAATTGCGGGAATTGCCACCTGCTGGATCGGGGGGTGCCCTCGCCACGGGTGGGCGACGACCAACGTAAGGTCGTGCGCTTCGCAGGCGTGGATCATGTCATCCACTTCGGCAAGTGACGCAGCCACAGGCTTTTCCAGATACACGTGGCTACGCGAGCGCGCCACATCCATGACGATTTGGTGGTGATCGCCAATTTCGCGCGACGCTACCACCGTGATGTCTGGTCGTTCTCGCGCGAGCATCTCTCGGTAGTCGGCGTATCCGACCGGTGACCCGTAAATGGCTCGCACTCGCTCACGTGCAGCCTCGTCCGGGTCTGATACCGCGATTACCCGCGTTCCCTCGACCCCTTGAAACGCCCGGTCAAGATAATGGCCGTACCCGCCGCGTCCAGTGTGGCCGATGATTGCCACGGTGAAATGGTCGTTGCCAGGATGGCGGGACTGCGGCGCCATTGAAGTCATCCAATGAACCCCGACTGCCAGTTGTAATCCCACACGTGAACTATGCACCTTCCGCAGCGACCGGTCGGCGGGCGAGCTGCACGGCAGTTCCTGCCAGGACCATGCTAGCAATGGTGTCGCCCCACGCGGAGTACATCAGCCAAACTTCGCGAGACATGCCAAGAGCGAAGGCGGTATTCAGTGCTGCGAGTGCTGCGCCGACACCACTCATTCCCATGGCAAGCCTTCGTTGGTCAAGGTCGGTATAGGCGAGGTACATCGTGAGACGGCGACCAAGCCAACGCCCGTGAAAAATCGCATCTATGGCGTAGGCAATCGCGACCGCCCCGCCGATGACCGTTCCTTTCAGCTGTATTGCGAGGTCCGATTGCACCCACCACGAGAAGGCGGCAGAAAGGGCGAGCATTCCCATTCCGAACAGCGCCATGCCCCCGAACAGGTCAATTCGCTTGCCGGTAACTCGCCTGATCCCCCACTGAAGAGGCACCAACGCGATGCCGGTTCCCGCCGACACAAGGGCCGCTGTTCTAAATCCTACGAACCTGGCAACGACAAAGAACAACAGTCCCATTCCGATGTCTGTTGCAATCGCCGGAAGGCTTGCCCGCAGGCGCGCAATGTCGACACCCGGGTCGCTGTCTGGTGTGCCGATTGCTAGTCCGCTGACCTGTTCAGAAGGCCCGGTTGGTGTCGCCGAGGCATTGGTGCCCCGGGGCGCGCCGGACAGAGAATTGTTCTCTGTAAAAGCGGTGCGGTCGGTGCCAGTCACGGGACCTTGGATCCCTGCGCCGGCCCGTCACCACCGAGATGAGCTGCCTCGCCAGATCGAAGTGACCTGAAAACGGCGTCAATCGTCTGCATTTGCGAAATGCTGTCATCGGGCGGAATGCGATGAGGTGCGCCGGTGCGCACGCAATCAGCAAGATGTCGCAATTGCTCGCCGAATTGGTAAACCGGTTCAAACACGGTTGACTGTGTTCCCTCAGCGGTCATTTGCACGAGGGTTACAGACTGGTCCTCGTTGTTCCACGGATTTTCCAGGCGCAACTGACCGTGGGTGCCACCAATCTCCACGTCGTGTGAACGCCATGTGTTGTGCGCGACGGAGAGTACCGCTGTCCGTTCGCCGGGAAAAGTCAGGACAATCGACGACGCGACGTCGATCTCACCTTCGAACTGCCCGGAGGCATACACCGAGGTTGGTTCGCACCCGAACACGTGCCTCGCGTGATGGATGTTGTAGCAGGCGAGGTCGTAGACGCTCCCGCCACCCCGGGCGCGGTCCCATCGCCAATTTGCCTCAGGACGCCGGTTGGCCGCTCCGACGCTTTGGCAGAACGCGCTGCGCACGGAGACGATTTCCCCGATGATCCCGGCGTCGATGCGCCGTCGGATCTCTAGGTGGACCGGGTGGTGCCTGAACTTGAACGCCTCGGCAATCAGTGTTCCGGATGCTCGGCACGCATCAACGAGCGTCACGGCTTCACGCGCGTCCATCGTGAAAGGCTTTTCACAGAGGATTGCGCGAACCCGTTTGGATTGGGCGAGGTGAATCCCCATCGTGGCATGGGAAATGCCCCACGTCGAGATGATCGCGATATCGGGCGCGATTGCCTCGGTGAGTGCCTCAACCGATGGGTACCGGTTGGATACCGGCACATGCCATTCATCTCCGAAGCGGGCAAGTGCCTCAGGGGAGACGTCACAAATCGCGACCAACTCGACGCCCTCGACCTCCCGGCAGGCTCGGGCATGGGCACGCGCGATTCCGCCGGTTCCAATGATTGCGACACCTATCGCGGGCTGTGTGTACATCAAGGGCTCCAGACGGATCACGACCGTGACCGGGCACTAATGACTACGCCAGAGGCGGTCAATTTCGAATCGGTTCCTGATTCGACTAACGACTTGCCTGCTCCCGGACCAGTTCGGCGTGACG
>BJHB01000088.1:0-9940 GCA_014191415.1 Chloroflexota bacterium | reverse complement strand
ATGGTGAACTCCACGTCGAACGGCATGACCGGGTTGTACATGAGTTCCACACCCCGCCCAACGGTCTCCCGGGCCCGGGCAATCTTCTCCTCGACGACATTGATGCCCTCAATGCCCTGTTCGTAGTGCACCGGATTGCTGATCTTGAAGGCGCGGAAGCCGAGTTCCTGGAACCAGTCAAGGTCGTCACCCGTCACGTAGCACGGAATACGGTCGCGTGACGGGCCTCCAAGCAACCGCCAGACGGGTTGCCCGAGGAGTTTCCCCTTGAGATCCCACAGGGCAAGATCGATCCCGCTCATGGCCACCGCGTTGAGACCTTGAGCGCCATGACGCAGCGACGACCGCCACATCAGATCGTTGAGGAATTCCGTGGCGAAACAGTCGCGGCCTTCAAGCAGGGGCGCGAAGTGATGGCGCACGAGTGACGCCACCGGCAACCCGACGCCAACGCGACCGATCCCCCATGTGCCATCCTCGGCGATCGCCTGCACCCAGACGGTGCCACCTCCGACGGACGTACCGACACCCGGTGACCGGGCCGGCGTATTCACGAACTCCGGATACTTGCTCATTGGCAAGCCCCGGATCGTCGTGTCATTCCAACTCGGCCGACGAGCCGGGGTACGGGATGCGACCCGGGGCAGGGCCACATCGACCACGCGGATTTCCTTTAGTTTCATGGGTTTCCAATGAGGGTAACCGTCCCCTACAGGCCCATCGGGGCAAAACGGTCGATCATGGCCTGCGCGTGATCTCGCCAGGCGGGGATGATTTCATCGTAGTACGGTTCGGCATCGCTGTCCGTGATCCCGCCGGTCGCCTCCAGATGGGCCACGATCCGCCCGAACCCTCGCGCCACCGGAACCGTGTATCGGTACCCGAGATCCTCACGCGCCGCCGACACATCAAAGATGTTCGGGTACTGGAAGTTCACCTCGCTGACGCCTGACCGACCCGGCGCAAGGCGCGCAAGCAAGTCCATCGGGATGTGCACCAATTCGGGTAGTGTGACGCCAAGCACATCGGCGATCACCCGGTGGTAGCCGTCCCACGTCAGCCACTCCTCGCCGGGCAGGTGGTAACCGCGCCCATACGCACGCGTGGTGCCGATCGCTCCCACGAACCCTCCCGCGAACATCGGTCGCATGTGCGGCAACCCACAGCGACTGGCCGTCGCGCTGCACGACAACCGGCCGGCCCCGGCGGATGCGGTCCAGCAACGCAGTGCTTCGCCCGAGTGAGTGGTGGATGATCCCGGTGTCATCGTAGGTGTGCGCCGGACGCAGCAAGGTGACCGGGAACGCCCGGTCATCGTGTGCCTCCATGAGGATGCGTTCACACGCAATCTTCTCCCGGCCATAGTCCGAGAGGGCGTGCAACGGGCCACGCTCGCGATAGGGATGGTGGAACGACGGGCGTGCATACACGTCGACGGTCGAACAGAAGATGTCCTGGCCACACCGGCCCGGGAAGGCACGCACGGCTGGCTCCACCTCGTCCGGGTGGAACCCGATCATGCCGATGACGCAATCGAACATCCCGGCTTCGCGTACCTGTGCCTCGAAAGTCGCGAACGCACGCCGGTCGCCACGGAGCTCCCGCACGTGTCCGGAAAAGTGGGCCATGCGTGCGGTCCGCTGTCCCCGGTTGAACAGCGTGACCTCATCGCCCCGGTCGATCAGCATCTGTGTGGTTGGGGTGCTGATCAGACCTGTCCCGCCAATGATGAGTACCTTCATGCACGTCTCCCGGCGCAGCGACTGTCAATCAAGGGCAATGGTGTGGGTCGAGCGCGGCAAAGCAATCGGCTCACACCCACTCTGCGAACACGACCCCATACCGCGCAACCATCACCTGCCCGTCGGTACCGGCCTTCGCTGCGGGTGCTGTGCCCGACCAGTTCCCATCAAGCGATGCCTCACGCGCGGTGGTCTCGTCCAGGATCCGGTACGTGGCCCCGATGGGTAGGGAGACCGGCTGTGTGGTGTCGGTGCAATTGGCAATCGCGGCTCGCACGTGCCCGGACCCAACCGTGACCGCCACGCCATGCACGCCTCCGGGTTGGTCCGGCAATGCCACCAAAGGGTGTCCGGCGAACTGGCCGAGGACCCGCACCGCATGGAAGATCGGATGGCGTACCTCCGCATCGGCAACCCCGAACGGGCCGGCAAACGATGAGAGTGCAAATGCCTCGGCACCGCCGCGCGCCACCTGCGATGCCACCCCGACGGCATACGATGCGGCGATGAGCCCGGTCTGGCGGGGGTCGTCCATCGCCATCGCCTTGCGGATGCGTCCCGGATTGGGCGCAACGGCCACCCCGTAGGCATTTGACCGCATCCCGATCGACATCAGGCCCAACCGCACCGACCGCGTGCGCGACCCGTCGGCACCATGGGCAAAGCCCGTCGTGTCGGCCAGGATCCGGGGCAGTGTCTCCAGGGTCTCAAAGACCGACCGGTCATCCGCCGCGTGCACGATCGCCGTAGTCGAGTGGGTCACATACGACCCCGCATCGACGGGACGGCACCGGTTGAGTTCGGTGAAATTCGTCAGCATTCCCACGCCAATGCGTGCTGATGGGAATGCCCGGCCGGCCGCTGCGACCGCCTGCGCCGGTGAGGTACCGGTTGGCCACTGGGCGGTCGGTTGGTACGACTTCAAATATGCCTCCGGCAGCGCGAAGACATGCCTCGGGGCGATGCCCTGCCCATGGAGCGCGGCTGCCACCGATGCAAGGTGCGCATCCGGATCGGCCGCCTCGGGCACAACTACCTCGAGATCGACGGTCGACGCAACCCGTGCGACGGTACCTATCCACGCCTCGGCACCCGTTGCGTGCGCCCCGATGCGGATCAGGTGAGACCCGACACCGACGCCTAGGGCCGGATGACCCGAGGCCGGATCAGGCACCCACCCATCCTGGACGGCCAGCAGCAGTTCCGGGAACGTGCCGGGATGGTCGTCTCCCCCACCAAGCGCCGGCGTTCCGGGATTGGCGGCGTGTGCATCCCCTGATACCGTCAGGCGTATCCGGTGGTGGACGGTCTCGCCGGCCGGGATGACGTAGGGCAGCGGTCGGGCGATGGGCCGGCAATACGTCTTGTACGAGGCGTCGATCCAGTTGCGTTGGTCCTCCATCTCGAAGACCTCGCCCTCGAACGACAGGTCGACATGCACGCCACCGACCTCGTGCGCCAACCCGGCGATGTCGAAGACTGGTTGCGACGGCGAGATCGTCTCGGGGAAGTGCGTTGCCTCAGAGTGACCATCGGAGTGGCGCACGATCAAGGGGGATCCGGCAATGCCATCAATGGGGTGGAGGACGGTAAACCCCGACCGGTTGGTTGCGAAATCCCGGTGCGCGACCAAGCGGAGGTCCGCCTCCAAGGTGCCGGCAGGATCAACCGTGACCACGACCGTGCCGGAGAGAGCCCGGTCGGCGGCGGTGAAGGTGCGGGTCAGGACACGCGCGTGGCCTTGGTCGGTCCACGCCATCGTGACGTCATCTGGCACAAGCGTCGCCCAACTGGGGTCACGCAAGGGGCAATCGATGCCTCGCACGACCTCCACACCGCGCCAGCGGATGACGCGCACCGCCCCGCCGATCAGCATGAACGACCAGTTGCCAACCGTCACCGGCACGGGATCGGTCGACGTGTCCTCGGTTCCATGAACAATCAGCGACATCCGGCACCCCTTCCGTCCGGACGTGACGCCCGGCACACCCCGGCACGGTACGGCGGGTACACCGTGGCGTCAAGACAAGGCGCACCCTATCCCCCGGTCCACGGACATCCCTGCCCGCTTCGCACCGCTTCCGAACACCACACGTTCCTTTATATGACGGGTCGGTGCGCAATCGCCGTCGAGGCGGGTATCCGTCCGTCGTCATGGGGCTTCAGTCACCTTGGATACCATCGACACCCTGCACGCATCGAATACCCCCGGGCAACCATCAGCCATCTCGGGGAGGCACGCTTCCCACGATCCCGACTTCGATCGGTCGGTCACCATCCTTGGGAACGCCTTCGACATATTCATCGATGCCCGCGACGCGTGGCGCGATGCCTCTTCAGCGATCCGTACCGCGCGTGCCACCCCGGATCCTGACTGGTCGGTCATCCACCCGCTTGCACTGCACTTCGCCGACACCACCCTCCACGCCATCCAGTCTGGGACCCAACTCGGCATCGCCTCCATGGAGGCCGAGATGCGCCTCTACAACTCCGGTGCACAACCCGGCAACCTGGACGATCCCCGCGTCCAGTGGCTGACCCTCGCCGCCCAGGCCATCTCCAACGCCCTGCAGGAGTTCGACCGCGAACGGGGCCGCACTGCCGACCTGTCACCGCCCGCAAACTAGCCGCCCCACGAACCGATCTATCCTCTCGGCGGTTCCGGGAACCGGTACGCAGCCAAGGACGATGCAGTCCGCGGGTTCAGCGTCGCATCACGGTTCCACCGCGCGTACTGCCACCCACGCGCCACCACGCTGATCCGTTCCATCTCATCGAACTCTGCCCACGGCTTCAACTGCGCCGGAAACCGTCGCAAGCCATGCCGGTCCGACGCATCCAAAGGCATGGCGTACCCATCCGACTCAAACCGTGAAACCAAGGCACTCCGCAAACTTGACAGTGCCTCACGCGCCTCGTGGACATCCGAAGTGGCGAAGTCGTCACACTCGTTCCAATCCACCTCGGGCCCATCATGAGTGCCCCGGCGTAACAAGTATTCACGATCGTCCGGCGCCGAATAGACGTACTTCCATGTCGGATCCATAGCCAAGTACAGACCAAGCGCCCCCTCGGCAAGTTGCCCGAACAGCACCTCCCGACCCGGTGCTGATCCGTCACGCGCCACATCAAGCAGATCCATGCCATCGAGGTCGTGCGCGCGCACATCAACATGGGCACCATCTGCCGCACCCAGAATCGTCGGGACCACGTCCACCAATCCCACCAGATGGTCGCGCACCTCGCCTGCCGGAAGAGTGCCTGGCCACGACATGATGTACGGGATCCGGCACGCCGGGTCGTGATAGCCCCGCTTGCCAAAGGCGTGGTGGTCGCCCAGGTACTCACCATGATCGGCCACGTACAACACAAGAGTGTCGTCGCGGAGGTTGAGTGCCTCAAGGGTGTCCAGGATCTGGCCAACCCAGTGGTCCACGAAGGACACCGACGCCGCATAGTACGACCGCATCAGGCGTATCAGATGGTCGTCCGGGCCGGTGTCGGTCCACTTGAAGCGGTTCTGACGAACGTGATAATGCGTATGGCGCGCCGGTTCGTCATCGCGCCGTGCCGGAAGGGAAAAGTCTGTCGGACGGTAGAGGGTGTGCCATGGCACCGGCGGATCGAACGGCGGATGAGGCTTGATGAAACTCGTCCAGCAAAAGAAGGGTTTGCCAGACCGGTCACGCACATGTTCATTCAGGTAGTCGACAGTCCGCGCACCGGTCCATGCCGTTGTATGGCGTTCAGACGGCAACTGGCTCACCTGCGGGATGTAGTACATCTCGTGCCGTGCCCCGTGTGGTTCCTCCACATGCCCAAACCCCGCGTCGATCATCTCGCGCAAGAACTCATCCTCATCCGGACCCGCAGGAATCTCCTCCGATAGCCACATGCGGTCAAGGCCGTGACGTTCGCGCACCGGCGTGAAGTGCATCTTGCCGATCGCCTGCCCGTGATACCCACGCGAGGCAAGCAACCCGGGCAACGTCACCGTCCCCGGTTTCACCGAGTACCCGTTATCGACGACACCCGTGCGGTGCGGCAATCGGCCGGTCAGGAGGATTGATCGCGCCGATACGCAAACCGGCGACTCGGTGTATCCCCGACGGAACCGCACACCCTCCCGTGCCAGACGATCCAGGTTCGGCGTCTGCACTGGCCACGGCGCACCAATCTCTGGTTGGGCGCAGCCGAGGACATCCCCCCGGTGCTGGTCAGCCATGATCAGGAGGATGTTCGGTCGTGAGGTGGGTGTCATCGCAAAACTCCTGGTGCCAGGAACGAACCCGGCCCCGCCTCCGTGCCGGAGTGAGGGGCCGGGCCCGATGGACATGCCAGCGACTGGTACGCGTGGGTTGGACGGAGACTACCCCTTCAGCAACGCGTCACCGCGCTCCTTCACGTCCTTGGCCACTTGTGCCGCCGGGGTCTTGCCCGTCCATAACTGCTCATTCAGGATCTTGGTCACGGCATCGCGTTGGGCATCCGGCCACTTGGAATGGACGGGATCGCGCACGACGTAGTCCTGTCCATCGCCGAAGGCCTTCGTGCCCTTCGGCGGTCCGGCCAGATACTCCGGCGACGATGCAACCGAAACGCGTGAAGGGGTTGTCTGCCCGATTGCCACCTCGCCGAGTTGCCCGTCCTTGGAGGTGATGAGTTGCATGAAGGCCCATGCTTCCTCGGGCTGCTTGGTCGGGCCGGCAATCGCCCATCCGGTGCCACCACCACCCGTGCCACGCTTCGTGCCGGAGGGCCCCAGCGGGAACACTCCCACGTCGTACTGCATCCCAGTCGGTTTGTAGGCACTGTTGTCACCCGGATTGCCGAACCGCATCGCGATCTTGCCAGACTGGATCAGAGGCAGTTGGTCGCCAAGTGCCGTCTCCTCCTCTGGTGTAGGTGCAACCTTGTGCTTGTACATGAGGTCTTGCAGGAACTGCAGGGCATCGATAGCGGGTTTCTCGGCAATTGCAAACTCTGTGGCAAGACCTTCGGCGTCCTTCTTCACCACGGCACCACCGTTGGAGTACACCCAGGATGCCCACGGACGCCACCCGCGGTTCAGGATCAGGCCATATTGTGCGCCGCCTCGCATCACCGCCTGGCACGCCTCAAGGAACTTGTCGAACGTCCACGTCTTGTCGGTCCAGTCTGTCGGGATCGGTTGCACGCCCGCCTTCGCAAAGACCTCGGTGTTGTAATAGACAAGCTGCAGGCCGTAGTCGCGAGGCAAAGCCAGTTGCGAACCTTTCCACTGGTAGAGGGCGATGCTGTCCTTGCGGAAATCCGACAGGTCCATCTTGTCGCGCTTGATCAGGTCGTCGAGTTTCTTGAGCATGTTGCGTTCGACGGCCGCCGGCAAAGGGATGTTTTCCTGAAGGTACCGGTACAAGTCGGGAGGTGTGCCCCCTGCGAAGGCAGCGGTCAACTTGTTGGTGAAATCACCCATGCCCCCGGAGACTTCCACCTTGACCTGCGTCTTTCCACCGAACTGGTCCCGCCACTTCTCCATCAATCCGGGGTACGGGCCACCCATGTCATTCCAGAAGGTGATAGTGGCACCAGCCTTGAGGGTGGATGGCGCAGTCGTTGGGGCGGCCGTCGGTGCAGGTGCAGCCGACGGGGCCTTTGTTGGTTCCGCCTTGGGTGCCTCTGCTTTCGGTGCCTCGGGCTTGGCCGGGGCCGCCGGGGCATCACCCCCGCAGGCCGCCACCACGGGCAATGAAGTACCGCCGATCAGAAGCGCACCCACGCGCCGGCGAGACATCCGCAATGTGAGCTTGTTCTTGTCCTGTTCCACGTCTGTCCCCCACGGTGCCAACATGTGATACCGCGGGGACAGTAACGCACCGTGCAAGACCGGTCAACTGAGTTGGCAATCAGAGTGGGTATCACCATTGCGTGGGTCCCGCACCGCCGACATCAATCGGTTCCGTCCGTTCCCACATCGAACCCACGGAAAGGTGACCAATGGCCAGACGTGATCCCGATGGTCTGGCGCAACCGGCCATCACTCCCGTGCAAACCCCGGGGTCATCCATGGCGGGGAAACCAACGCCTCTCCTCGAAGCCCTCCGCACCCTCGGGCATGCCATCCGCGATGCCGTCCTATCTGGCCGTGCACGCGTCGGGGACGCCATCCCTGGCACCACCCACGATGCCGACGTCATCCGCGCCGACACCGACCACGGCCCCGACCACCAAGGCGACACCATCTACCGCATCGACGTCCGCGCTGAAGAAGTCGTCATGGAGACGGCACACGCGTGGATGCTCGATCCCGCACACCCGGTACCCGGTCCATTTGCGGTTATCGCCGAAGGGTTACCCGGTGATGGGTGGGCGTGCTTCCCCGCCGGAACCCCGCGCGAGGCCATCCGTACCGTCGTGATCATCGACCCCATCGACGGCACGCGTGGCCTGATGCACGGCAAGCGCAGTGCCTGGGCCCTCCTGGCATCGGCACCCGGCCCCGCAATCCTCGGACGTCCTCCGCGCCTGGGCGACCTCGACACCGCCGTCATGGCCGAAATCCCGACCACCCGCGCCCGCTACGCCGACACCCTGTGGGCGACCCGTGGAAACGGCGTGCGTGGCGAGACCCTCGACCTCGCCACCGGCACCGTCATCCCGGCGCGACCCGCACCCAGTGGCGCGACAGACCTCGCCCACGGATTTGCCACCATCTCCAAGTTCTTTCCCGGCACCAAGGTCCTGGCGTCGGAACTCGAAGAGCGCCTCTTTGCCGAAGTGATGGGTGACCCACCCGGAGGTGCGCCACTCATCTTCGATGACGAGTACATCTCTTCAGGTGGTCAGTTGCACGAACTCATCGCCGGACACGACCGGTTCGTGGCCGACCTGCGCCCCTACTTCATGGACCATCTGCAGGCACTCGCGCATGACGCCGGCGACACCACGCCACGCCGACGCATCTGCTGTCGTCCGTATGACCTCTGCACCATCCTGATCGCCGAAGAGGCCGGGGTCATCGTGAATGATGGCCGCGGGAACCCGGTCGATGCACCACTGGACACCATCAGTGATGTCGCGTGGGCCGGATACGCAAACCGCGCACTTGCCAACCAGATACAACCCGTCCTTTCGAGACTGCTTGCGGAACTCGCCTCCCACCGTTAGGAATGACATCCGCAATAGGTCCGTGGGCATTCCTACCCGCACCGACCGTCGAACGAAGGATCCACACGATGTCCGAGAATAGCCATCCTCTCGCCCCCGCCGAACAGCCCGAGGTCATCCATCTCACCCGCCCGTGGGGCCAGATGTTCCAGTACGCCCTGAACACGCAGACCTCAGTCAAGATCGTCGAGGTGCAGGCAGGTGCCGAACTCAGCAGGCAGTACCACCACCAACGCGCCGAATTGTGGGTGATGCTCGACCCCGGTCTCGTCGTCGAACTCGATGGACGCACCTGGGAGGCGAAAGTGGGTGAGGAGATCTGGATTCCCGTCGGCGCTGTCCATCGCCTGACCGCCCCCGGTAATGGCGGACGTCTGCTGGAAGTCGCCTTCGGTCACTTTGACGAAGCCGACATCGTGCGTCTCTCCGATCGCTACGGCCGGACTGCCTGACCACCCTCCCCTCGCAACGGGGTGGGCGGTGTCACTCTCCCCTCTCCCGTCGCAACGGGGAAGGGGTTGGGGGTGGGGGCGCTTCCCCTACGGGATCAGGTCAAGGAAATGCCCATGCCAGACGATCCCACCGATCATTTCCGGCCGGTCATCCGTCCCGACCCAATCCGCGAAGCCGGTGAATGGGGCCGTGCCGTGCAACACGCGCGGAACACCGTCGCTTCGGTGAAACTGGTGATGGTGCGTGCCGGAGGCGTGCATAGCCTCCAGTACCACCATCAGCGTGGCGAACTCTGGATCATCCTGGATGCCGGCCTGCTTGTCGAGGTCGATGGGCACTCGTGGGACGCCACCGTCGGCGAGGAGATCTGGATCCCTCCCGGTTCGACCCACCGCGTCTCCGCCCCCGGTGATGCCGGACGCTTCATCGAGGTCTCCTTCGGCCACTTCTCCGAGATTGATGTGACCCGGTTGGAGGATGCCTACGGGCGCTCCGGATAGGTCCATGTGGCACCTCAAACAGGACGCGCCGTTCACTCCATGGCCGTGGTCTGGCAGTCCTCTGCCCCAGCGTTCGGATGGTTCGCCAGGCCCGGCGTC
>BJHB01000087.1:0-10003 GCA_014191415.1 Chloroflexota bacterium | reverse complement strand
GTGAGATCAAACCCCTGCCCGTCTGGGAAGAGTTCTCCAATTCCGGAAAAACCATGAGACGCCAGTCGCTCAACTTCCCGGATGGCCGCGAGGCCCGCAGCCGGGTTTGCCGACCCAAAAAGCCGGATCCGAGTCTCATGCCCACGAGAGGCTCCACGGATCAGATTGTTCTGATCTACCGCAAGGCCTTGGTCTCGCCAACCAAATCCCAATGCCCACGAAACATCGATGCCGCTGGCATCCATCTGCGCAACCAAGCGCGAAACCGTCGACAAACGACGCGACCCCGGCGGGTTCTGGACCCCGAACCATGCATCCTGAGAAGCGAAGGCTTCCCGATTCTGGATCACCGATTCGTGATGGACATGCGCATGCACATCAACAACCGCCGGCCGGTTTGACAATTGATTTGCAACCACCGCTGCAATGTACCCCCTTTGCCCTCTTTCCAACCTCCAGTGCTCGCCGTGCGACGTCACCACGCCACACCATCCGACAGTCCTCGAGTTCCGAGAGCGCAGACACGGTGTCGCAATACGAGGTCGGTAAATGCCCCGGGATAGTGGTGGCGCATGAGCCGCCGTGAGTGGTTGCGGATACCCGCGCTCCCGGGCCAGGATCAGTCAATGCCCACTTTCGGTCCCGGTGTTCAGGTGATCGCTGCCCGATGCGGGTACCTTCTTCTCGACACCCACGCGCTGGAGATCAGAGGCGTACCCTCACGGCAATGTCAAGCGAAGCGTATGGATCAGGGGGCGATGGGGTGGGGCGTATGGGCCAAGTGCAGAGAACCAAGATCGCGAGAGGCTGCACGGGGAAATGAACGAGACACCTCCAAGGTGGCACACGCCTCGAAGCGCCTACATCCACGTCCCCTTCTGCAGGACGATGTGCGCGTACTGTGACTTCGCCACCTTCGCGGGGGTTGAGCAGCACATCCCGGCCTATGTCGTCGCGCTTGCCGAAGAGATTCGCAATCGAAGCGTATATGGATTCAGGGGCGATGGGCATAGCGAAGCAAATAAATCAGGCGGGGTTGGGGAGCGAAGCGAGGCCAAGCGAAGCGTATATCGATCGGGGGCGATGGGGTGGGGTAGTGGTATTCGTTCACCCGGTGCCGAACCCGACATTCCACTCGAAACGATCTATCTGGGTGGGGGTACGCCGTCCCTTCTCGAGCCTGCCCAACTCGGAACGATTCTCAAAGCCATCACCGCCCGGTTTGGGGCACTCTCCGACGCCGCCGAAGTGACGCTTGAGGCGAACCCAGGTTTCAACCCGGTGGTGATCGGCTCATGGGTGAACCTCGGTGTGAACCGGGTAAGCCTGGGGGTCCAGAGCCTTGACGATCCGACGCTGAAACGTCTTGGGCGCACCCATGATGCAGACACGGCAATCCGGGCGGTTGAGGCATTGAAGGCATCGGGATCGATCTCGGTGAACCTTGACCTAATCTACGGCCTGCCTTGGCAAACCTTGCAGATGTGGCAGGATCACCTGAGGCGAGCCCTCGACACCGAACCGCACCACATCAGCCTGTACGCCCTTGCCATCGAGGCGGGCACGCCCCTTTCCAAGCAAGTCTCCACGGGTCAGTGGGCAGTTCCAGACGACGATCTCGTGGCGGACATGTACGACGCCGCCCTTCCCGAACTCGCACGAGCGGGGTTCCGGCACTATGAAGTCTCAAACTGGGCAAAACCGGGACACGAATCCCGCCACAATCTTGCGTACTGGCGCAACGAGGCCTATCACGGGTTCGGCGTCGGCGCACACCGGTACATCGCCGGTCGCCGGTCGTGGAATGTCCGAAGCCTGGATCACTACCTCGCCGCGATGCAGTCTAGCCGTCCGGTCGAGGACGGGAGCGAGACCCTTGGTCCAGACGCCCAGCCCGGAGAGACCGCGATGCTTGCCTTGAGGATGCGCGACGAGGGCATCGACTTCGCGCGGTTCATCGAACGGTTCGGCGTTGACCCTCGTGATCGGTGGCGAACTATCTTCGAGGAAGTCGCCCCACACGGGCTCCTTAAAGTCGACGACAGTCGTGCCTGCCTGACCGACCGTGGCCTCCTGGCGAGCAATGACATCGCCTCCCGCTTCCTCTGATCACCACGCGGTGTGGCGAGATCGCCCCTTTCTCACGTCCCGACCGGAGCGGCTCACGACGGGCAGCGAAGCGTATCCAGATCAGGAGGCGATGGGATTAGCGAAGCGTAGCGGGGCATATGAATGAGGCGGGGCTGGGGAGCGAAGCGAGGCCAAGCGAAGCGTATAAATCTGGGGCGATGGCGTGGGGTTGTGGAATATGACGGGCAACTCAAGCGTCCCGGGATGCGAGGTAGGTCACAAGATCACCGAGTGCGTTCCGGGCCTCCCCATCTGGAAGCACTTGAAGATGGCGCCGCGCACTTTCTGAGTATTTCGCGGCCAGCATCTCGCAATGTTGCCTCGCCCCCGACCGGTCGATGGCCTCACGCGCCGTGGAGACCGTTGCCGGCGACGGATCCGGTGACGCCAGCAGCGTGGCGATGTTCAGACGGTCAGCACCCTCCGACCTGCCAAGCGCCACAAGTGTCGGCAACGTCTTCTTGCGGCGCGCAAGATCGCTTGTCGGCTTCCCGGTGCGATTCGCATCCCCCCAGATACCCAGGATGTCATCCCGGACTTGGAACCCCAACCCCATCGCAAATCCGAAATCCGCCATCGCCGCGACCGTCTCTGACGACGCACCCGCAACCTGCGCCCCCATTGCCGTCGCACAGGAGATCAGCGCGGCAGACTTCCTGGCGATCATGTCGAGGTACGCCTCGGGCGTTACATGCGCCAAGCCCACAAATTCAAGGTCAAGGTGCTGACCCTCCGTGATGATCAGGCTTGTCCGCGCCAACCGCCTCGCGAGGTCGGTGACGAGTGCCGGGGAAACGCCCTCGTCGACAAGATCAAGGAGTGCAAGCGTGGAAAGAACGTGCATGCCATCGCCGGCGTTGATCCCCTGGGCTTCCCCCCATACCTTCCATACCGTCGGGCGGTGATGCCGGTGCGTGTCGCCATCTTCAATGTCGTCGTGGATCAACGTGAAGTTGTGGAGCAGTTCCAGCGCTACGGCGATCGGAAGTGCCCGCGAACCATCAACCCCGCACGCCTCGGCCGCGAGGATTGCGAGCAAGGGACGAAGGCGCTTCCCGGTTGGTGATTGCCCGGGTTCAAAGGCGTCATCGACCCATCCGAGGTGGTACCGCATCATGCCGTAATGCGACGGCGCTCCGGCAATGAGGTCGGCGGTCGGTTCGGCGACGCGAACCGTTTGCGTATCAGGCGCATGTCGAGAGACGACATCGCGCATTCGCGAATCGATCAGCCCGATCCACCGTGAGCGTGCACGCTCAAGACTGCTCATCGCAACACCCCCAGGGTTCCATTCCCCACCCCATCGCCCTTTGATCTCTATATGCTGCGCTTGGCCCACCCCATCGCCCCCTGATCTCTAAGACGCTTCGGTGCACGCCATCTGGTAACCGACGAGCGTCAACCGCCCGACACCACGAATGTCCGGCGCACATGCGGGCACGTCTGCCCACGGACCATGTCGGTGACGAAGCAGGGTTGACGTCCTCGATCAATCCTAACGGTCAACGGATCGGCACTGACCGGCTTCGAATCACGAACGTCCAATAATGTCAGTCAGGAGTTCACGCACCGAAGGGCCCAGATCGGGGTGGCGGAGAGCCATCTCCACATTTGCCCGGAGGTAGCCAAGCTTTGTCCCACAGTCGTACCGAGTCCCCACGTACTCGCACGCGAGCACCGTTTCCTCGGCGAGGAGCCGGCGGATCCCGTCAGTCAACTGGATCTCGCCCCCCGCTCCCGGTGTGGTCTCTCGCAGCTTCTCAAAGATCGTCGGCGTCAGGATGTACCGCCCCATGATGGCCAGGTTTGACGGCGCCGTGCCCACTGCAGGCTTCTCCACCATGTCCTTGATCCGGTGCAGACGGGGACCAACGCTCTCCACGTCCAGCACCCCGTACCGTGAGACATGCTCCATAGGCACCCGCTCGACGGCGATCACCGAGCAGCGGTGTTCGTCGTAGACCCGCATCAATTGCGCCATGACCGGGTCATGACCTCCATCCATGATGTCGTCGGGAAGGAAGACTGCAAAGGGCTCATGGCCTACAAGCGGTTCTGTCAAAAGGACCGCGTGGCCGAGACCGAGGGCGTGGGCCTGCCTCAGGTACGACATGCGTGCCATGGAAGCGACCCCACGGATCACCGCCAGATTGGCCTCATCGCCTTTGCGCTCAAGCACGTGTTCGAGCTCACGGCTTGCGTCGAAGTGATCCTCCATTGCCCCCTTGCCTGCCGCGGTGATCACGACGATCTTCGAGATCCCCGAGGCGACGGCCTCTTCAACCCCGTACTGGATGACCGGTCGGTCTACAACGGTGAGCATCTCCTTCGGGACCGACTTGGTGGCCGGAAGCATGCGCGTGCCGAAACCTGCCGCTGGAAAGACTGCCGTTCGGACTGGCCCGAACGTGCCGGTTCCGGGAGTTGATCCGGCGGGAAGTTGGCGCGTCGTCATCTTGAATGCCCTCGGGTCTGTGTCGACTGATCTCGATTTTGGACGCGCGGTGCTGGCAGCTCACATACCCCACCCCATCGCCCCTTGATGCTCATACGCTTCGCTTCGACCCGGGCACGATCCATGCAGCTCATCCACGTCGCTCAGTGCGGGTTAAAACGGGACACGTCCCGATCGTGTATCCACCGGACCCGACCCCCAAGGTTCATTCCCACCACCCCATCGCCCTCTGATCTCTCTACACTTCGCTTGCGCCCAGTAGGATGGCTCCGACAAGCGGCTACCAGGTAGTTGCCACGTCTCAAAGGATTGCGGTGACGTCCTAAGATGCAGCCAGCACGCATGTACGCGCGGTCTGGTTCGAAGCGGGGCCTGGTCTTGCACAACCATCTCGAGTGTCATGGACGAATTCGGCCGGACTTCACCTGAAAACGAGAAATGACAAGACAATCCTCGACCGCGCTGCGCCTCTTTGTTGCAATGCCACTTGCTCAAGACGCGTTGGCGCGCGCGCAGGCAACCATTGCGGCGCTACGCACGGCCGACACTGGTGGGGATATCCGTTGGGTCCGACCGGAGGGTCTGCACATCACCCTGGCGTTCCTCGGACAAGTGCCACCCGAAGCCGTCCCTGCGGTCATCGACGCCCTCGCCGAGGTGATCCGGCATGATCGCAATCCAATCTCCACCCCATCTCCCCTTGATGTTTATACGCTTCGCTTCTCCCCCGATGGGCATTCCCTCCGCTCACGCGACTTGGCTCTCACCCTCGACGCGGTCGAACTCTTTCCGGGTCCTCAGCATCCACAAGTGATCTGGTACCGAGTCGGGGGAAGCACCGCAACTCTCGCGCGCCTCGCATACGCAGTTCGGGCGTCACTCTCGGAAATCACCCCGATCACGGACGGTTCATCGTTCCGGCCCCATGTAACACTCGGTCGGGTCCGCTCCGGGAAACGCCCTGTGCCTTGGTTGCCAGAAGCCCTTCCGGATTACGACACCCGCACTCCTTCAACATGGACCCCTGACGGGATCGAACTCTGGCGCAGCGAGATGGGAGTGGGAGGCAGCCGGTACGAACCCCTTGCCCGACTACCATTTCTAGAGGGATGAACGTCATCGCGCTACCAGACCACCCCCCCTGATTTATATCGTCGCTGCGCTCATACCGGCGATCACGCGAATCTGACCAGTTCGGCAATTTGCGCGAATGAGGCTGCGGCAACGGTGTGGCGGGACTGGGTTGTTACGATCCGTCACATGGCTGACCGACCAAAAGCCGCGGTTCTCGGTGCGGGTGAGATAGGCATTGCCTTCTGCGAATTGCTGACAACGCGTTTCGCTCCGATCGAACTGTGGGAGCCGGATCCCGACATTGGCCGTGCGGCACGCAAGACGGGGCATGCCGGGCGAGTATCGGCCGACTTGGCCGGGACCGTCTCAGATGCGACTGTCGTCGTTGTCACGACTAGGGCGAGCGAACGCCCAAGCGTCATGCAAGACATGGCGGATCATCTGACTTCGGGTGCGGTGGTCATCATCGCTGGAACCGGTCACCAGCGCGCCCTCGAAGACGCCGTCCGCACCCTGCCTTCACACGCAAGCGTCATCTGCGCGACCCCGATTGCCTGGACCCGACCGGGTGGAATCGGGGCATCATCCGCAAAGGGACCGTCATACGTGCGCCCATTTGCCGATGCGGTCGCCGGGATCAGTCCGTCACCGTCGGCACATCCGGATGCGGTCGGAGTGGTGCAAGCAATACTGGAGGCCGGAGGCGCCACGGCATTCTTTGCCGACCCGCGCGAATTCGATGCATTGGCGACCGCCGCATCAGTCCTGCCGACAATGATCGCCGCCACGCTTGTGCGCGTCGTCTTGGGGGAAACGCCTACCACCTCATCACCCAATGACTTCGATCGCGCCGGGGGCATCGCCTTCGCCGAGATGACGCGCGCCTTGGAAGACCCGGCCCAAGGGATCGAAGGCGATGTGACCATTGTTTCGGACCACGCGCTCAGGTGGATCGAACAGGTCATCGCTGACCTTCAGGCAACACGCCAGAAGATCATTGACGGCGACACTTCCCCCATCGGGATTGATGCAGCTGCAAGCCGCCGGCGTCAATGGATCACCACCCGCAAGTCATCGCCTGAACTCGCAATCCTGCCTGAACTGCCCACCCCGGCCCGGCGTCGATTGTTCTTCTAGCACCCCACATACCTGTCCCTCCGGCGGAGAATGTCGAGCGAAGCGTATCTAGATCGGGGGGCCTCGCGAGCCTGCGAGCATATAAATTTGGGGCGATGGGCTTAGCGAAGCGTATAAATCAGGCGGGGTTGGGGAGCGAAGCGAGGGGTTGGGTTGTGGTGCGGTGGTAGCCTATCGGGCAACCGGGTGGCCTCCACTCCGATTACACCAAAATCGACACTCAGCGATCTTGAGAGCATGTAAATCAGGCGGCGTGGGGGTTTGTGAGGAACGAACTTACAAATAAAGGGGCGATGGGGTGAGGTGTGAACGAGGGGTTTGGATTGCCATGACGCAGGGGCTCACGCTACGGCCAAGCGAAGCGTACACAAATCAAGGGGCGACGGGCTTTGTGAGGAACGAACATATAAATCAGGCGGGGTCGGGGAGCGAAGCGTGGGGTGGGGTATGAGCGCAGTTCATCTAGCAACCGACCCGCTTCCGCAAACTTTCCTCGGTTACCGGCGGTCTCACGGCAGGCCCGGCATCCGCAACCACCTGATCATCCTTCCTGTAGTCGCCGGCGCACACCTCGTTGCCCAGCGGATCGCAGCCCGCATCCCGGGCGCGATAGCTGTGCCTTACCTGGATGACGGCGTAAGTGGCAAGGAGGACGAGGCGATGACCGACCGTGTCCTGATCGGCGCGGCCTCTGCACCGAACGTCGCTGCGGTCCTTCTCGTGAACCAGGCGAACGATGGCCGTGACAGCCATATCGCCCATGAAGCGCTTCTTAGAACTCCCGGTCGGCCAATCTCAACGATGTCGATCGAAGCGTGCGGCGGGTCTGTGAAAGCCATCGCTCAAGGGACAACGCTTGCCGGTGCACTGGCAGATGCAATCGCCAAAGCTGAGCGCGAGGAGTTTCCGGTCAGCGAACTCATCATGGCGGCCGAATGTGGTGGTTCTGACGCGACGTCTGGCATGGCATCGAACCCAGTGGTTGGCGTTTGCGCCGACATCCTCATCGACTTTGGCGGAACCGTTTGCTTCTCGGAAACGACGGAGATGATGGGCGCCGAACACATCCTCGCGCGACGCGCCTGCAACGAGGAAGTTGCCCGCCGGATCATCGAAATCGTCGCGAATGTCGAAAAAGCCGCTAACGCGGTTGGCGCCACCGTCGCCGGTGGCAATCCGACACCCGGGAACATGGCCGGCGGCCTTTCGACGATCGAAGAAAAGAGCCTTGGGTGCATCCTCAAGGGCGGAACCCGTCCCGTTCAGGGCGTCCTGGACTTTGCGCAACCGATAACCGGCAAGGGTCTCTGGCTGATGGATACGCCGGGCCACGATGCCGTGTCAGTCTCGGCGAAAGCAGCGGGAGGGTCTCACCTCAATATCTTCACCACCGGACGCGGATCGCCACTTGGCAACGCCATCCAACCCGTCATGAAGGTCTGTGCCAACGCCGCAACGGTCGCGAAGATGTCCGATAACTTCGATTTCTCGGCGGCGCCGATCATCTCCGGCCTCGCGACAAAGGAAGCGATGGGTCGGGAACTCTACCGGCTCATGATCGCCGTCTGCAGTGGACAACTCGCCGTCGCCGAAGCAATCGGCCATTACGAGTTCGCCATTCACCACATTGGCATCCTGGACTGATCCACGGACATGCCGGGGAAGTGGGGGTCAAATGCGCACGATCAGACTGGCGCCGCGGACCTCCGGTTCACATACCCAACCCGATCGCCCCCTGATCTCGATACGACTCGCTGGCCCACCTCATCGCCCCTTGACGTCTATACGCTTCGCTTCGACCCGACCAGTCCGGGGCGAATGTCCGCCGTCCTGTGCTACGATCATGCCCGCAGTGCCGTGTCGTCTAACGGTAGGACGCTTGACTCTGAATCAAGTAGTTGGGGTTCGAATCCCTGCACGGCAGCCACCCCGCTGCCTCTGCGCACTGCATGGCTTCGGTTCACGCTTGCTTTTGGATGATTTGCGTTGCAGGCGGGCCAGATGCTGTAACAACACCCCTCGCTCACACCCCACCCCGTCGCCCCTTTATTCATATGTTCGTTCCTCACACAGCCCCACCCCGCCTGATTTATATGCTCGCTGCGCTCGCTAATCCCTGGTGCGTAGCTCGGTAGGACGCGCATGAGTTGGCCCGATCTTCCCTCCGCAGCGACGGTCGCCAGCCTCACGGAGGCGCTTCAAGCACTTGGATCCGTGACCGTTCCGACGGTCACGTCACTTGCCGAGGCGACCGGGGAGCCGTCCCGGACATGGAGGGACTGTCATTCACTGGTTACCGTGTCAGGTTCCTTTAACCCATTGCATTGGGCGCATCTGGAATTGCTCGCCTGCGGCGTCGAAACCGTGTCGGCCGATGCCGGAGCATTCATTCTCAGTCCAAATACCATCGACAAAGCACGCCCGCTCGGCATGGATCTTTGCGACCGGGCTTGGACGCTGCAATCGACACTCGACTGGGCTGGACACCATGATTCCCGCTTGAACCGGGCGACCCTTTCAGGCCTTCTTGTCAGCCATGGCCTCTACGTCGACCAGGCCCGTGCTCTGCGCCACGCATGCACCAATCTCCACGAAACGGGTCTCTGGTTCGTCGTCGGCTATGACAAGATCGTGCAGATATTCGACCCGAGGTATTACACGGATCGCACCTCCTCCTTGGACACCCTCTTTGACATGGCCGGTTTCCTTGTTGCACCGCGTGACGAAGCCACGCCTGCCGACCTTGCCGACCTGCTACATCTCCCCCAGAACCTGCCGTATGCAACCCGGATCAGGCCAATCGAACTTCCGGCCACATTCGCCACTGTCGCTTCCACCGGCATCCGCGCCCGCGCAACGCTCGGGACCACCCTCTCGGATGACGTCCCGCCACCAGTCGCGTCAATGATCAAGACCCGGCGCTGTTACTAATCGGGGACTGATTGAAGCACCTTTAGGAAGGCGCGCAGCGACGCTGACGTGAACGCTTCCTGGTTCTCGCGTCGTCCATCGAGACCCGTTCTCACCTCAATCACGAATGGGGTCGGTATCGGCCCGGCCACTGCGACGAACGCGAGACCCGCGGGCTTTGAAGAGCGGCGCCCGGATTGCGGTCCCGCAATCCCGGTCTCGGCAAGACCCCATGTCGTACCCGAGACGGCACGCACTGCCTCCGCGAGGCGGACGGCGGCGCCGGCACTCACGGCA
>BJHB01000086.1:0-10098 GCA_014191415.1 Chloroflexota bacterium | reverse complement strand
CCAACCATGCCGGACGTGCACGCACCGGATGGCTCAGAAATCCGATTCCTGCTCGGAGTCGACCAAGGCACGACCCGTTCGAGTGTCGTCCAGGTCACTCTCGCTGCGGGTGAGATTTCACGGCCAGTCCGCCATCGGACGGTCGAGGAATGCTGGTACGTGATTTCCGGCACCGGAGACGTTTGGCGTGCTCCGGAGACCGATGGGTCTGGTGGCCAGATTGATCGCGTTCGGACTGGCGACGCCCTAGCAATCCCAGTTGGCTGGGCCTTTCAGTTCAAGGCGGATGACGAGGCACCACTGACGTTCCTATGCGTCACGATGCCAGCCTGGCCAGGTGCGGATGAAGCGGTCGCGGTCGACCAAGGAGGTCTCGGCAGACCGACTGTGTGACGTCCCTGTTTGCGGCGGGCCGGCACTGAAAGCTCGCGTTCTGTCATGCTTTTCCCATGAACAGTGCGATGAAGAACCACGTTTGTCTTGTCACCGGCGGAACGAGGGGCATCGGGCGCGAGACAGCGCGCGCGCTCGCGATGAATGGCGCAATGGTCGTCATTGTCGGTCGTGATGCCTCCAGAACCGCCGCGACCGTCCGCTCGCTCATTACCGAGACGGGCAATCCGTCGGTATCCGCCTTAGTCGGCGACCTCGCGGTCCAATCTGAAATCGTTCGAGTTGCTGACGAGTTCAAATCTCGACATGATCGCCTGAATGTCCTCGTGAATAACGCTGGAGGCATCTTCTACGAGCGGCAAGTCAGCGGTGACGGGATCGAGATGACGTTTGCCCTGAACCACCTCGGATACTTCCGCCTCACACACGAACTTCGCGACCTGCTTGTGGCGTCTGGTTCGGCGCGAATCGTAAGCGTCTCATCCGGCGCGCACCAGATGGCCCGAATCAACTTCGACGACCTGCAAGGTGAACAGAATTACAGCGGTTGGCGTGCATATGCCCAATCGAAACTGGCGAATATCCTGTTCACGGTGGAACTAGCCCGACAGCTCTCCGGAACGGGCGTGACGGCGAACGCCCTTCACCCTGGCTTTGTTGCCAGCAACTTTGGCATGAGCGGCGCGCAGTCCCAGTTGATGACCGTTGGGATGCGCGTGGCACGTCTTTTCGCACGCTCTACGGAGCGCGGCGCCCAGACATCCATCTACCTGGCTACTTCACCCGAGGTAGCTGGCGTCACCGGCTTGTACTTTGCAGAGAGCAAGCCGGTGCCTCCGAGCGCTGCCGGGCGAGACCTCGCCACCGCAAAACGTCTCTGGGTGGTGACCGCTGGCATGTCCGGCATCGACAACATCAACGACGACCAGGTGCCTGAGCACGCGCATACGCACTAGTGTGCATCCGAAATTGAGGGGCCGATTCAAAATAACTACGACCGTGATTGCAGGGTTGAGTTCGATGGGTGACTTAGTGAGAGCACCCATCGATGAATCCCTAATCTATGAGGACACAGACCTCGTTTCCAACGCGCACCTCACCACCCTGGAGGACGCTCACACAGATTCCCCCGTCGTCACCGAGGGCGCCGCGACCGCCCGGACCAATCGCGGTCTCCATCTGGTCACACGGGTCACAGAGCATCGTGACTTCCATGACCACTTCGCCGATTGAGATGTGCTTTCCTACCAGTGGGTTCAGCGCCAATCCCCGAACAACGATTTGACGCCTCGTCGCCCCCGGCGGGATGGTGATCTCCAAAGTCTCGGCAGCGCGGTCGATTGCCCCACCGTCAATCAACGTCACCTGCCGTCTTGACCCTGGGCGGTTCCGCCAATCGCCTACAAGTCCGTGGTCCGGCTCAACGACAGCCATCTCCACCGTGCGTGCTGGCGCACCGCGGGCAGGAGCGAGATGGATCGACTCGACCTGACCCGGGCCCTTTGTCAGGTCAATCCTGGCGGCAATTGACGACACCGTTCGTGTCACTGCAAGGTTCCTTCCGCATCAAGTGCGGCCATCGCATTGCTGAACGCCTCCAAAGTGAAGCGGATATCAGCCTCAGTGTGCACCGCCGAGACCATCCCTCCGCTACTGAAAAGGTCAACGCCCAGCACGATCATTGCCTTTCGAAGCTTTGTCACGCGGGGGTCTTTGCCCTTCGCATAGACGGGCCCGCCTCCCGCATGAAGTCTTGTACGGTCGAAGATCATATGGAACATCGAAAAGGTTCCGTACGCGCAGCCACGTAGTCCGTAGCGTGCACCGACCTCGTTCATGCCTGCCCGCAATTGCTCGGCGAGCGCGTTCGCATGCGACTGCGCACGACCATCCGATGCGAGTTTCAGCGCCGCAATTCCGCCGACGGCAGAAATCGGGTTGCCGTTGTACGTCCCAGGATGGGAGATCCGGCCACCACGGTTCCACGCGGTGGTCTCGCCAAACCGCATGATGTCCATGATTTCGAGCTTGCCGCAGACGGCGCCTCCTGGCAGTCCCCCGGCAAGAATCTTCGCGAGTGTGGTGAGGTCAGGGGTTATTCCGTAAACCTCCTGAGCGCCACCCGGCGAACACCGGAACCCGGTGATGACTTCGTCGAAGATGAGCACCGTCCCGGTCGCCCGGGTCACTTCACGTAGACCGTGAAGGAACTCGGGGTCAATCGGCAGCGCCCCCCAGGCAGCTCCGGTCGGTTCAACGATAACGGCCGCGATTTCTCCAGACGACAGGGCAGCCTCGACCTTCTCAAGCTCTGGTGCGAGGACAAGTACTTCATCAAGCACCGCGTGGGGAACCCCACTTGAGGACGGCACATCATATGGAGGCTCAACCGCCGCCGTGACCGCATCGTGCCAACCGTGGAAATGGCCCTCGAATTTCAACACGCGGGTCCGCCCGGTAAAACTGCGAGCAAGACGTATGGCCATATGGGTGGCCTCGGTGCCGGACGCGGTGAACCTGACGCGTTCCGCGGAGGGGATCAGGCGCTTGACCCATTCTCCCCACTCAATCTCCAGTTCATGAGCGGCTCCGAAATGGGTTCCCCTTGCCACCTGCGATTGGACTGCCTCGACCAAGTCGGGATGCGAGTGTCCAAATAGCAATGCGCCGTGTCCAATGGCGTAGTCGATGTACCTATGGCCGTCGACGTCCCACTTGTATGCCCCTGAAGCATCTTGCATGTAGAGAGGGAATGGGGACAGGTAGCGTGCATCGTGCGTCACGCCGCTCGGAAAGACCTCACCGGCGCGCTCATAAAGGGCGCGCGATTTCGGGCGGTCTCGTTGGAACGCATGCTCGTAGTCACGCACAATTTCGGGAGCGACGGGCAACTCCGGTGCGACGAAAACTGCCACTGGCGGGCACCTCCTTCCGGTGTCACTGGCCCGCCGCCACAATCGGCTTGCGGTGACCTGTGTCCGGCTACCAAGATTGTACGGAGGTAGCCCGCCTGATACGTGGGATCTGGAGAGCCGTCCCTGTACGCGCTACTCGACCTCTACGATCATCTCGACTTCAACCGTTGCGTCTCCCGGCAGGCTCGCCAATCCAACCGCTGATCGTGCGTGCTTCCCATGATCGCCCCAGAGAGCAACCAAGACGTCCGAACATCCGTGTGCAACCTGCGGCTGTTGCGTAAGGGTGTCAGTCGCATTCACCATTGACAACAATTTGACGATCCGCTTGACCTTGTCGAGGTCGCCGATCTCAGCCTTTAATGAGGAAAGCAATCCGACAGCGCACTGTTTGGCTGCTTCATATCCCTGTTCTACCGTGACATCACGCCCGACCTTGCCGGTCATCTGCGATGTCTGACCGGACATCCACACAAGGTTGCCGACCCGTACTGCTGAGACGATCGGAACGGTCGCCGGGCGAGGCGCAGGGGTCGTAAGTTCAATTCCCATCTCGTGAAGTTGGGCTTCAATCTTGGACATCGTGAGGTCTCCTTGCCATGGGTTCCCCTCGGGATTCTCCCGACAGGACACTGAGAGCGGACCCGCCACGCCAACGCCCGACCACCCTTCTGGGACAGGCCAAACCTGCACCCGAAGCGCGTCCATTCACTGAGGCGACGGTGACCTTTCCCCAACCGCACTGGAAGCCGAGCGGCAGCCCCATGCCTGGCTCATTTACTCGGCTATGATCACGATCAGGTTGCAATGGGGTGCCCCGGAGATACGCGGTAGCGGCCGGGATAGGGCACCTCGCCGCCTAAACGGTGAAAGGACTTTCCTCGATGCGTCCGCGTGGTGAGCGCCAGATCATCGTCCTCGCCGATGGAGGCTTCGACCTCCTCGAGGCAAAGACCGCAGTGGGTGTGATCCGCTATGGCATCGACCGGGTAGTTGCGGTTGTCGACCAGACGCACGCCGGGAAGCACGCTTCTGACGTCGTCGGGATTGGAACGGACATTCCGATCGTTCCGACGGTCGGGGATGCGCTTGCAATCGCTCCCACTTCCAACACACTGCTTCTTGGAACAGCTCCCCGGGGAGGCATCCTGCCGGCATCGTGGCGAGTCCAGATAGTTCAGGCAATGCGTGCCGGATTAGATGTCATCAACGGGTTGCACGCGTTCCTGAACGACGACGACGAATTGGCGCCGATCGCGGCCGAGTGCGGCGTGACTATCTGGGACGCACGACGCGCACCCGACAGCCACCGGGTTGCTGACACCCGCGCCCATGCCTTGCCGGCCACTGTCGTCCTGACGGTCGGAAGCGATTGCAACGTCGGCAAGATGTCGACCGCATTGGAAATCGATGCGATGCTCCGCCGTCGGGGTCGTACTTCCGTGTTCGTCCCCACTGGCCAGACGGGGATCATGATTGCTGGATGGGGTGTATCCATTGATGAGGTCATCTCTGACTTCACCGCAGGAGCATCCGAAGACCTTGTCATGGAGGCTGCAAAGACAGCATCGACGTCGAGCGACATCATCCTTGTCGAAGGGCAAGGTTCGTTGGTCCATCCGGGGTACTCGGGTGTCACCCTCTCATTGATCCACGGATCGGCACCGGACGCGCTAATCCTGTGCCATCAATCCTCACGGACCCAGATCAGGCGCTATACGCTTCCAATCCCATCACTCTCTGTTCTTGTGGCTCTCCACCAGACCGTGACCGCGCCGGTGAAGGCTGCACCGGTGATAGCGATTTCGTTGAACACCTTCGGGATGTCTGAGGAAGACGCACAGGCGGCGGTTGGCCGGGCAACTGCGGAGACTGGCCTTCCCGCGACCGATCCGGTGCGCTACGGCCCTGGGGTTCTCGCTGACGCGATCGAAGCCTTTTCGCGCGCCCGCGCCGCGTCGTAACCAGGACAACCCACAAAGCGGGGCCGGCTTCCACCGGCCCCGAACCGATGATCAGAGCGCGAATGCTGCAAGACCGCGCCGAAGACCGGCCTGAAATTGCGCGTCGTCGCCAAACCTCACGACTTCATGCGCTTCGGAAACTCGATCCCGGAACGCGCGGATCCGGGCAAATCCGTCGGCATCGGTATCCAGGTCAGCGGCTGAGAATGACGCCTCCCCATCGGCGAGCATGATCAGGGTTGGCTTGCCCTGGCCAACGGCATGCGAGTACTCGAGTTCGGTGTACGCCAAACCAGTCGCCGGATCGCGAGTGCCGTAGCGCCAACCGAGGATGCCGACGTATGCATCGGCACGATCAATCTCACGGAGCATCATGGCGCGGGGTATGACAGGTGCAGTGCCTCGCCGAGGCTCGTCCACGAGGCGCATCCCAGCCTTGCCGATCACGCTCTCGGCAACCGAACGTTGCCGATGCAGATCACGGTACGTGGAACTCAGGAAGACTTCACCTCGGCCGGGCCTGCTAGGCGGACCAAGGAACTCGCGTTCAAACTTTGCCCGACGATCACGCAGCGCGTGCAACTGTGAAGTCACAGCGTCAAGCCGTGCGGGATCAATCGGTTCCTTCGCCACAATCAGGCCCAACTGTTCCCGTTCAAGTGTGTGACGGCGCGCATCGAGTTCCGAGATCAGTCGGACGAGGGACTGGCGACGCCGAGGTTCGGACGCCACCTTTCCGGCCCCAATCCGAACCTCGGACGCCACCTCGAACAGCCACGGCGTGACCTCGTAGTCTATTCCCTTCGCCTGTACCGTCACGCCGATGTGGGCTTCCATCGCATCAACAAACATCTGAAATAGTTGTTGATCAGAGATGTCTCGGTATCTATTACGTAATACCACTTCCACAGTAAGAGAAGAATGAGAATGCAGGAGATACGAGGAAAGCGTTTCAACCATCTCGGCGATGGCAGTCTCATACGGGAACTGGGCCGCACCGGTGCCAAGCACCGGAAAGGCGATGGACCGGCAGCCGAACGTTTCAAGGAGTTCAAGGGAACGGGCCACCCCACGGCGCACAATAAGTCCCGTCACCTCCGCGTCATTGAGGGGGAAACGGGCCCCGCGTGCAGGAGACCTTTCAGAAAGGTTGAGGGTGATTGCGTGGAACAGGTAGCGCGCCCGCAACCCGGGCGCCGCGGTCACCACGACCGAGCCGAGTTCCGGTTCGGGCCCGAGGCGGACTTTCTCGATTTCTGCAAACAACGCAACTTCGTCGGCCTCGGCACGAATCGCACCGGATACGCCGCCGCCCATCCTCAGCGTCGTGTCGTCCGAACTGACGAGGACCTCCGCATCAGAGGTGACGATGCTTCCGATGCGGGCGATGAGGTGTGACCGACCAATCCAGAATGTCCGTCGGTCCGGTGTTCCCACATCCAACATCGGAGGAGATGACATCGGTGCACCAAGCCACTGATCAGGAGAGAACGCGACCATCGGCGCGGCAATCACGGGTGGAACCGGCATCTGCGCGCCCATCGAGGGGAAGACATCCGAATGAAGAGGTTCTGAAACGCGGCCCCAGGCCCCATGGGCTTGGACACCGTCACGCCGTGCCATGGCGAAGATATCTTCCAAAACGTCGGCGCACTCGGCACACGTCGTCCTTACGATCTGCGGTCCAAGCCTCGGACCGGGGTCTCTACTGAGACGATCAAGTCGAAGATGACGGGCGATTTCGGAGAATTCGATCGCTGCCGTCCGGACACCCTTCATCCACCACAGGATTGCGAACTCGCCAACTTCCGGCGCGCCCGGATAATGGCCACGGCCTTCATCGGCAATCCGTTCGTCATCCAGTGAACGAAGGATGCTCCGAACCTCGTGTTCACCTATTGGCCCGCCCATGTAGGATCCAGGGTCACTCGTGCTCATTGCTTCTTTTCCCCGAAATGCATTCGCGGAGTGCCTGCTTCCCGCGTGATACGGACTTGCGAGCGTTGGTCTCGGCTATTCCAAGCGTAGCCGCAATCGTGGGGTAATCGCACCCATTGACCTCTCGCATTATGATCGCCCGGAGCTGGTTTGGGTTCGAGACCCGAAGGGTCTCAAGACAGTTGCCCAAATGCTGTTCTGTGACCGGCAAACCATCGTTGAACCGGTCATGAATCTGAAGGTCTAACGGAACCTCCTGGGGGTTCCGCCATGCTTCCTTCCGAGCATTCATGTAATGCCCTCTCACGAACCCCCGGAACGTTTCCCGCCCCCTAGCCCGGTGAAACCCAGTGAAAACCCGGAAAAGCGTGTCATTCAGAACTGCACCACCTGCGTGCACCTGATCGTGCACCCCGTCTGATCGGATCCACCCCTTGATGTGGTCCTCGAGATCTTCGTACGACCCCTGATCTTTCAGGTTTATTGAGAGCCGGTCATGGATCTGCTCGAAACTCATGGGCCCAGATGACTGGTTGGGGGTCGTCAAGTCATACATGCGGGTCAGTGGTTCCTTTCCCGACCTCCGACCGGACTGACTGGCCCGGAGAGGACGGCGTCGCAAGGGTTCACAACACTGGGGAAGGTGGCTGTGTGAGCGGTGCCGAGGGTTGGAATTGACCGGTCAGGAGCAACCGGATGGGTGGTAACCCAACGATCCAGGGGGTGTGAGTAGATCCTGTCACAAAGGGGCGGTTGCGCTACCTATCTCGTTGAAGGCTACTTGCTATGAAGCGGGTAGCTGCGGAGGAGCGAACCAATGCCCAGAGGAACTAACCCGCTCATTGTACACCATGCCACACCTGAACCGCAAGTCATCCTTGCGGATTGGTTGAGTGGTCTACGTGTGGGACACCCGCTTTCTTATCGCGGTCTCACACTGGTGCCAGTCTATCCCACAACCAGCGCAGCGCTTGTCCCATACGAGACCCTGGCAACCGCGATTGCCTCCCGTCATGTCACGGTCACGGAGCTAAACGGCGGATCGGTGCCGGAGTTGGCGGTCCAGCATCGAGGTCCGGTGCCAGTTCTTCTCATCGACGGCGACCAGGTCGAGGGAGGGCGTCAGAACCGCGTGGTGAACACCACAATCCTGATCCCCGTCGGAGTTGACTTCACACTTCCCGTTTCGTGCGTCGAGCAAGGTCGTTGGCGCGAGACCCGTGTCGACTTCTCTTCGGGCGAAATCGTCCCTCCGTCGGTTCGCCGGGGCAAGGAGAGTTCGGTTCGAGCATCGTATAGCAGGGTTGGAGCACCGCGGTCTGATCAGGGCGAGGTTTGGGCAAGGGTGAGTGAGTCGTTGACATCGGCTCGCGCCTTCTCCCACACCAGCGACCTGTCTGATGCGTACACCGCAAGGCGTGTCGATCTCGAGGACACGCGGATCAACTTGCCATGTCCGAGCGACGGGGCGGTCGGCGTCGTTGCAATCTTCGGCGGAGACGTCAAAGCAGCGGACATCTTTGACCGTGCCGAGACGCTCTCCGAGTTCTGGCCGAGGCTCGTCAGGAGCTACGCCCTCGAAGCCGTAACTTCTGGGATCGGTGTGCCAGAACCCGCGAGTTTGGCACACGCCTTCCTTACGAGCTCGGCACAGGCGTCCGCTACCTTGAACACCCCGCCGGGCCTAGGCCAGGACATCCGCTTGTCAGGGTCTGGTGTTCGTGGTGCAGCACTTATCCACGGCGGGGTGGCGATCCATACCGCCCTGTATGGCGCCCCGGGTTCTGGCGAAGGCCCGTCCACGTCCACAGTCCGGGGGTCAGTGGTCCCCGCGCCGCGGACCAGGCGAACTGCCGCAACACAATCGACAGCCCGCGCAGTCACCGTCGGCAGCCTCACCGTGAATGTGGTCGCCGAGAGCCTGCTCACGCTCGAAGCTGAGGCGCTGATCCTATCCGCGAACAAGCGCCTGAACGGTGGCAGTGGCCTCTCGGCTGCCGTTGAGCGCGCCGCCGGTCCAACGTTCGTGGCCGAACGTGACCGGATTGTCCCGACCGGGCCATCGAATGGCTTCTTCCGGGGCACGGCTGTTGTAACCAGTTCAGGAAACCTGGCAGCCGGACGCTTGCGCCGACGACTGATCCACGCCATCACCATCAAATATGAGCACGGCCATCGGCTCCCGACAACACCGGAAATCGTCTACGCGGCGGTCCGTGATGCACTCGACCGCGCCGAGGTCTACGGCATCGGGTCGCTTGGCACATACCTGATGGCAACGAGGACAGCACGGGCGGGGGAGGCGCCCTGGGCCACCGCCCCGCGGGAAGTCATGGCGACCGCTCTGGTTCGGGCCATCCTGGACCATGCGCGGATTGCAAACCACGTTCGGACGGTCACGATCTGCGAGACCGAACCAGAAAGGCTTGACATGGCGTGGGAGGCGTTGCGTCGCGCATACACGGTTGGGTAACGGTCGGTCGCGGACCGGGTACCGGAGATGCGCTTCTCATTGGTAGACCGGCGATAGACCGGCGATAGACCGGCATCCACTCGGGTGCCGGTCGTTCGATACGCGTTCGACACTTCTCAGTACGCCCAAGTAACGGGCGTCCGTTGACTCCGAGCATTACGCTTTCCCCAAGACAGGCTGGGTGTCTCCAGCACAGCTTTACAGGAGGACCGACGGTGTCAGGCATGAATGTCATTTCAAATGAAGCGACCTCCACACACCCGGAGCCGACCCCTTTCCTGTCCCAAGCGCTAATCTGGAGGCGGACGGCAGTTCGGGACTCATGTGCACATGCTTCCATCGCGCTTCCCGAATACCAAGCCCTCGTCGAGGCTGACGCAGCTGAGCAGGACGCTTGGAACAGTTGGCGTGCGGC
>BJHB01000085.1:1356-10115 GCA_014191415.1 Chloroflexota bacterium | reverse complement strand
CTTCATGTCCGGTTCCCCATCCAGGCGGCGCTTCAGCCACCGCCAGAACGCAAACCCATCCGATATCGCCGAGTCGACGAGTTCGTGAAGGAGGCGTCCGTGCACGCCCATCGAGAGATCCACATGCAGCTCGCAAACGATGTATGCGATCTCCTCGTCCTCATCCTCGTGAAGGCAGACCTTTGGCCACCGGAAGCGACCGTGGTACTCGTTGATCATTGACAGCAACTCGAACCGGCGCTCGATCGCGAAGTAGCGGTCGCACTCCACCGTGACCGCAAGAAGGGTTCCGCGACTGGTCTCGATATCGATGCGCACAAGCATGGCACCACCGGTATTCCGGTCGTACCCGAACTCGACGAGGAAGTCACCATCGGAATCGGTGAAGTACTTATAGTCCTCTGCCTCCAGGAAGGCGCGCACCATGTCACGGGTCAGCGTCTTCACCACCAGCGGTGAGTTGCGGCTTGGTTCGGTCACGGTTGCCGGTTGGGCCATTGCCATCGTGGTCACTCCGTCACCGCGTCATCGTGCATGCCTGGGATGCCCCGGGATGCAAGCCACTTCCAGAAGTTCTTTGATCCCATGATTGTCCGGTCGATGATGTCGTCCAGGAGGTCCTGATGGATCCCGGCAGCCAGGTCGGTCTGGCTTTCGCAGTTGATCTCAACGATGTCTGCGACATTCCTGAGGTAGATACGGGGCCACCGCTTGTCACAGTGGTACTGGTTGATCTCACGCAGCAACTGGTCACGGTGGATGGGCCGGAATCGCTTGTCAGACCGGACCCGCACGACCATGATTGACCGGCTCTCGCCACTCCGGTAGACGTACACGCGCAGGCCGCACGCGCGGTCGGCGCGATACGGGTACCGGATGCTAATGTCCCCATCCTGATCCGTCTCGAAATGCAGACCATGCCTGGCGCAGTACGCACGGAACATGTCCGGCGAGAGATCCATGACGACCGGCGTGGCCAAGATCCCATCATCCACCACTTCCGTAGCGGACGACTGAGGTTCGGCCGCGGTTTCGGCAACGTCCATGATCATCCCCGCTTCTTCTGGTGCATGCCGTCAACCACCCGTGCACTGGCCGCACGGGAACTTATGCCGGAGCCGTCGCAATTCCACCGATGACATCTTCGATATTCTGTCACGTCGCTTCGCCCACCGCGCCCTGGTGCCGAAAGACCCGCACTTGGGCGGACCTGACGCCTTCTGATCATTCCGGGCCAGTCCCCGGCGCGTCATCCGGTGGTTCCTCAAGGTCTTCCAGACCCTCCAGGGATATTCCGATCTCGGGGCGGTGCACCCCAAGGCGGTTCGGTTCCGGGTCACCTCGCAAGCGCCTGGCAAGCCAGATGAAGAACCCGTGCCCGTTCGAGAACGCCGAGTCGATCACCTCGTGCAACAGTCGGGGATGGATGCCCGGCGACAGGTCGAGTTGCATCTCGGTGTTCAATTCCAGGACACCACCGACGTTGTTGATGACCACCTTGGGCCACCGGAATTCGGAATGGTGCGTGTTCACCAGGCGCAGGAGTTCGGTCATCCGGTCTGGTGGAAAGCGACGGTCGCACCGCACCTTGACCACAAGGAGGTCACGATCCTCACCCTCAAGGCCAACATGGAACACCAGACCTCCCTCCAGGTCACTGTCGTACTCCCACGGTTCAATCAGGATATCCCCATCCGGGTCGGTGTAGAAGTGCCAGTCTTCCCGTGAGATTGCCTCGGCGACCATTTCCGGGGTGATAGGTTGGACGGTCATCGGCGTTCCACGATGCGGCGACCCGTCCCCAGACCACCCAGCCTGAGGTTCACTCGCTTGACTATTGACCCGGCCAGGTGTCTGATCCTCAGTGGTCATTGGCATCGTCCATTCCGTCAATATGGGAAAGGGTAAATGGGGTGAGCGCGCAACTGGTGCGATCTGCAACCCTGCCTTCATGGGTTTCAGACGCTTCGCTCATCACCTACGCGCAGGGATGTTCCGGGCAAACATCCATTTGTGAAAGGTGTTTGCCGACGACAGCGCCCGGCCAATCGTCTCATCCAGAAGTGCCTGGTGGATACCCATGGCCACGTCCAACTGCGTCTCGCAGGTGATCAGGATTGCCTTCCCCTTGACCTCCGCGTACACCTTTGGCCATCGCTTCTCGGTGTGATACTCGTTGATCGCGCGCAGGACCTCATCCAGACGGTCAGCATCATAGCGGCGGTCAGAAGTGACCCGGATCCACAGGATCGACCCATCCTTGCCTGAGCGGTCAATCCGCACCTTCAATACTGAGTCGCGTTCCTCGCTGTAATCAAAGGAAAGCCGGACATTGCCATCCTTGTCACTCGAGTAGCTGTAGTCGTTTGTCTCACAGAAACGTCGCAGCATTTCCGCCGACAGCGTCGTGACCTCGTCCTTCACCGATGCTCTCCCTGGCACTTCCCATTCGCGAAGAAACGTAGCTGATTCCTGATATTCGTGTGTGAATATCGTAGGATGATCGCACCAGCCATTATACCGAATTCCTGCCAGATTGGCTGGATTGCGATATGGTTCTAGCTGACCGCGAAGGCACGATTGGAAGCAGAAACATGCCTACGCTGATCCTGCTGTGCGGCCTACCCGGGGCGGGCAAGACCACCCGGGCCAAGCAACTCGCCGCTGAACGCGGTGCCGTGCGCCTCTGTCCCGATGAGTGGCTTGCGTCGCTCGGCACCGATCCGCGTGACGAACCGGCTCGCGACCGACTTGAACGGACCCTGACCGATCACGCCCTCGGGTTACTCGCCTTGGGAGTGGACGTGATCCTGGAGTACGGGTTCTGGGGACGCACCGAACGCGACCTCAAGCGCGAGCAGGCACGGTCGGTCGGCGCCCGTGTGGAACTGCACGCCCTGATCCTGCCCATCGAGGAACTGTGGCACCGCCTCGAGGGTCGCAACGCCAACCCGCCTTGGGGAAGCGTTCCGATCTCCCGCACCGAACTCGAAGACTGGTGGCAAATCTTCACTCCGCAGGCACCGGATGACGCCGAACTCGCCCTGTTCGACGGCGGGGAGATCAGCACCATCTGGTAACGCGTGGTTCTTGCCATGCAGTTCGGATGACGGCCCCGTATCCTGGCAAGCATGACATCAACGCCACGGGGCTTGCACGAGTCGATCATCACCGACCGCCTCGCGTCGCAGCTGGCCCGCGACCGGGCATCCCACCACCTTTCGATCACCGATGAGGCGCTATCGGGTGCCGATGCCCCAGAACGGCTTGCCTCCCACGTGGAGGCCGTGATCCGTCGCGCCATCCTGGACCTCGGTGTCGAGGACCGGGCCGCCGTGGGTACGCGCTTGGTCCGGGAAGTCATAGGCCTCGTCCACCGGTACACGACCGGCGACAGCACCGACGATGGCAACCGTGATGACATAGGGGACGGCGACGAACCTGTTGAACCGCCCCGCATGCTTCGGCAGGTCGCACCAATCCGGCCCAATGGCACCGCCGAGGACATCACCCATCCACTGATCCCCCTCCTCGACACCACCCTCCTGACCAACGCCCCCGGCGAACCAGTCGTGGGACGACAGATTGCTTCCGAACTGGAGTCGGCCGACCGAGTTGACATCGTCATGGCCTTCATCCGGTGGTCCGGGGTTCAACCGTTCGAGGCCTCCCTGAGGTCGATGGCGAATGCCGGGCGCCCCATCCGGGTCCTGACCACCACCTACACCGGGAGCACTGAGGCGCGCGCACTTGAACTCCTCCGTGACATCGGCGCCGACATCCGCGTCTCCTACGACCTCTCCGGCACACGACTGCATGCCAAAGCCTGGATCTTCCACCGCACATCCGGTTTCAGCACCGCCTACCTCGGATCCTCAAACCTGACCCACCAGGCGCAACAGACCGGGCTGGAATGGAATGTCCGCATTTCCGGCGTCCGGAACCGTGGCGTTGTCGAGAAGATGGCCGCCGTCTTCGATGCTTACTGGGAGAGTGGGGACTTCGAAAACTACGACCTCAGCACCTTCCTGAACCGGATCCAGCAGAGGCAGGCGCCCGGCATCATCTGGCCGACCGAACTTCGCCTGCAACCCTTCCAGGAAGCCCTGTTGCAGCAGATCGAGTTGTCGCGGACCCTCGGATACCACCGCAACCTGCTCGTTGCCGCTACCGGTACCGGCAAGACGGTCATGGCGGCCGTCGACTACACCAACCTGCGAGTACGCATTCCAAATGCCCGCTTGCTTTTCGTCGCCCATCGTGAGGAAATCCTCGAACAGGCGCGCCGGACCTACCAATTTGCTCTCGCCGACCCCGGCTTCGGTGAACTGTGGGTCGGGAACCACACCCCAACCGCATTCACGCACGTCTTTGCCTCAATCCAGACCCTGCATGGATTGAACCTCGCTCGAATCAGCCCAAAACACTTCGATATTGTCGTAGTCGACGAATTCCATCACGCCGCGGCGTCGTCCTACCAAGCCCTTCTAGACCACGTCCAACCCCGTGAACTTCTCGGACTGACTGCCACGCCCGAACGATCGGACGGCCTGCCCATCCTCCATTGGTTCGGCGACCGCATCGCCGCCGAACTCCGCCTCTGGGATGCGATCAGCCAGCAACGACTGGTGCCATTCGTCTACTTCGGCATCACCGACACCATCGCGGACTACACACATGTCCCGTGGACGCGGGGACGTGGCTACGACGTTGCAGGCTTGTCAAACCTCCTGACCGGGAACGACGCATGGGCTGGCCTCGTCATCAGCCAGGTGCGTCGCCGTTCGGCCGATGTCACCGCAATGCGGGCACTTGGGTTCTGCGTCAGCATCGACCATGCCCGGTACATGGCGCGGAAGTTTTCCGAAGCCGGAATTCCGTCGGTCGCCATCTGGTCAGACACACCCGACACCGAACGAACTGCCTCTCTCCAGGATCTGCGAGATGGCCGGATCAACGTGGTCTTTTCAGTCGATCTCTTCAATGAAGGGGTCGATGTACCCACCGTAGATACCCTTCTCATGCTCCGACCGACTGACAGTCCAGTCCTCTTCCTTCAGCAACTCGGTCGAGGCCTCCGGTTGCACGCCGGCAAGACCCACTGCCTCGTCCTGGATTTTGTCGGTCAGCACCGGCGGGAGTTCCGCTTCGACCGGCGGTTCCAGGCGCTCCTCGGCGGGTCACGGAGCGATCTGGTCAATCAGATCCGGGGCGGGTTCCCCTTCCTCCCAACCGGTTGCCACATGGAACTCGACCGCATCGCGCAGGAACGCGTGCTGGCGAATATCCGGGCGGCTGTCCCCGCCACCCTCCCCGCACGCGTTGCCGAGCTTCGTGCATTCGGGTGCGACGTCAATCTCGCCACCTACCTCGAGGGGTCAGGTCTGGAACTTGACGACGTCTACGCAAACAATTCCTGTTGGTCAGACCTTCGGCAAAATGCCGGGTTGCCAGTCCTTCCATCCGGTCCTAACGAGGGGTCCCTCCGGCGCGCCATCGGGCGCATCCTCCATATCGATGACCCACATCGCCTCGACACCTACGCCGACATCCTCGCCCAACCAAATCCGCCAGATCCAACGAACCTGGACGAACCCGCCCGGCGCCTGCTTCGGATGCTCATCGTGCAACTCCTCGACCAGGTCGCGACCCGCACGATGACCCTTTCTCAGGGGTGCGAACTACTCTGGCAACACTCGCAGGTCATCGCCGAACTCCGCGAGGTCATCGCCCTGGTTGCAGACAAGGTCACGCACGTTGCGATCCAACTCGACACCATGCCGAATGTCCCGTTGAGAATCCATGCCTCGTACGCGCGCAGCGAAATCCTCGCTGCATTCGGTGTCGGCGACGGTGCCCAGGAAGTCACCTGGCGCGAAGGTGTCCGGTGGGTTCCCGAGGAACAGGCCGACGTCTTCGTCATCACCTCAGACAAGACCACCGGACAGTTCTCCCCAACAACCCGATACCGCGACTACGCAATTACTCGTGACCTGTTCCACTGGGAAAGCCAGTCGCGCACATCCTCCGACAGTCCTACCGGACGACGCTACCGAACCCACACCCACGCCGGATCACATGTCATGCTGTTCGCCCGACGCCGTCACGACGACCGCGCCTTCCTCTTCCTCGGTCCAGCCACCTACGTCACCCACACCTCCGATCGTCCCATGCAGATCACTTGGAGACTTCACCACCCCGTTCCCCCGGACCTCCTCGCCTGGCTTGCCATCGCATCGTGACCCGCGGCGCACTACCCTGCACCCAGACCCGGTCGTCACATGACAACCGGCCCGCTGCGAGGGTCCGCCGACACCATGAAGATCACCCGCATCGAGACCCTGCCCATCCCCATGGGCTACCGAGACTTCATTGCCTGCCGGGTCTTCACCGACGAGGGCCTGACCGGGATCGGTGAACCCTATCCCGTCGGCCCGAATGACGCCGTCGCCGCCGTGATCGCCGACTTCGCAACCTGGCTTGTCGGGCGTGACCCGCGCGACATCACCGGCATCTGGCAGCACCTGTATGCGCACACCCGGTTTCCCGGCGGATCGGTCGTCAACGCCGCCATCAGTGGCATCGAACACGCCCTCTGGGACATCTCCGGCAAGGCCGCCGGTGTTCCCGTCTACCGCCTTCTCGGTGGAAAATGCCGCGACCGGATCCGCGTCTATCAAGGTATCGGCGGCGCCACTCCCGAGGCCTGTGCCGAAGACGCCCTGCGCGCAATCGCCCGGCACGGCTACACCGCCATCAAGATGTCACCCCTGCCCCCGGCATCCGAGGGCCTGCCGTGGAACGCCGTGATCCGCGGTGCCGTCGCCCGCATGGCCGCCGTGCGCGACGCCGTCGGACCGGATGTCGAGATCGGCCTCGACCCCCATGCCCGCATCTTCGAACCCGTCCGCGCGCACCAGTTGGCCGAGGCCCTGGCGCCACTCAACCCCTTCTTCCTGGAAGAACCACTCCGGCCCGAAAACATCGATGCCCTTGCCGAATTCCGCGCCCATTCCCCGGTACCGGTCGCCACCGGGGAGATGTTGTATACCGCCTTCGGCTTCCGCGAACTCCTCGAGAAGCGCGGAGCCGACATCATCCAACCAGACGTCTGCATCTGCGGTGGCCTTCTGGAGATGAAGAAGATCGCCGCCCTAGCCGAGGCCCACTACGTCACCGTCGCCCCACACAACCCGACTGGTCCGATCGCCACGGCGGTCAATGCCCACTTCGCCATGACCACGCACAACTTCCTGATCCTGGAATACGTGCCCGACGACGATGGTCCCCGCGCCAATGTCCTCACCCGCCCGGTGGAGATCCGTGACGGCTACCTGCACCTGACCGACGCACCCGGCCTCGGTATCGAACTCAACGAGGATGCCCTTCCCCACCGACCCGTCCGCAACTGGCGACGCACCCCCGCCTGGCGCCCCGACGGCGCCGCCGACTTCATCTGACCCCGGTCGGGTAGCCGGGTTCCCGCCTGTCAGTCATGCAAGATGAGATCCGAGAGGACTTCCCGCAACTGCATCATCTGCACTGCATCTCCCGGCCGAAGAGGAAGCGCACCCACACCATCACGCAATCCATTCACCGCACCGTGTGCGGGATGGAAGGAGGCCTCGGTGCCCGGATACAGGATCCGGACTGACCTGACATTTTCCAGTGCGTCCCGGTAGGTGTGGGCCGTCTCGTACGTGGAAAGCACATTCCTGCCAATCCGCGCGGATGCCCAGTCATCCCCACCTTCCTCGGCACCTTCCAAACCTTGACGGGGCGGGGATTCAAGCTTCACCCTGAACTTGGCATCAAAGGCATGGCGCTCCGGCTTTTCAGCGTTCTGAGGCTTGATTTCCAGAAGCACATCCGGCCTCAACGTGACCGATGAAGACAGCCGATACTCGCCAGCCTTTGAGAATGTGGCGTTGTAGATCACGTTCACCCTTGGTGTCCCTTGAGTGGCATGCCAGACAACGTCATACTTCCACGGCACGCCAACGTCGAGATGCGACGCGATGAATGCCGACGCCTCATCGGGTCGGCGACCCATCCCAGCAGTGACCGCCTCGACCACCGCGAAGTAGCACCACAGTTCATAGAGGTGAGCCGCATCCTTCGCCTCAAGGATTGCCCAGACATCTCGTTGGTCAACCGGCACTCGCGATCCAAGCATCAGGCGGGTGAAGTGCCGGAAAGTCTCCCGGTACGGCCACCGTCGTTGAAGCACCGTCGATCCCGCAGGTATGTAGGTCATCATCCCTACGTCATCCCACAACGACGCCTGCCGGATCGGACGCAGCACCGTCTCGATCTGGTCGCACTCCGACTGCAGACGCACGGAATGTACCGACAACCGCGCCTCGTTCACGATCAACTGACGCATCTGCGCCACCACATCAAGACACTGGTCGAGAAAGGCGCGCACGAAACGATTCTCCGGAAGATCGACCGTGCGGATCGCCTGCCTCTCAAGGACGACCCGCGGAAGGTGCCCCTTCATGATCTTGGAAAGCGCACCACCAAGGCCCGCAGGCGCCCTTTCCAATCCGCCCGGACGCGACACGAGATCAATTAGGGAGCGGCTGTCGACCGACCGCGCCATGCATCGCAGATGGCCCGCGACCAGGCATCACGCCAACTTTCTATCACCGACGAGGCGCTATCTTGTGCCGATGCCCCAGGTCGCCTCGCCTCCCATGTGCAGGCCGTGATCCGCTGCGCCATCCTGGACCTCGGTGTCGAGGATCGGGCCGCCG
>BJHB01000085.1:0-1346 GCA_014191415.1 Chloroflexota bacterium | reverse complement strand
GGCGCCTGTTCCAACCCGCCCGGACGCGACACGAGGTCAAGCAGGGCGCGACTATCGACCGACCGCGCCATGCCCGCGTCGACAAGCACCGGTTCACGGTCCAGACGGTGGTGCGGATCGCGCACGATCGCTTCAAGGGACTCAACAAGCGTCGGGTCGGTCGCTCCCTGAACGCCCGACGCAAAGTCCGACTCAAGGACCGCGTGACGCAGATAGACGAACGCGTGGTATGCCAGATCACGGTGAGAGACACTGGTGCGTTCGAACGGCAGAGAGCCCATCGCACCCGATGCGAATGGCAACTCAGCCGCGACCACCATCAGGTGTTCAAGCATGGCGTTGAACGACGATGTCCCGATCTTGTTCGTCTCAACCTCGATGTCGCAGACACCAACAACCCGGAACCGGCCAACAGCATTGCGGAACGACAGGATCAGCCGGTCCCCGATCCGTTCAGCGTACCGGCCGACCGCAGCCTGGACGCGTTGGCGCAAGACGTGCGAACCCGACACGATCCACTCGCTCCCACCATCAAGCACGAGGCGGCCATGCGCAATGCGCTTCCCATCATTCGCCGTACCGGCAGCACGCAGGCTTATGGCCTCATAGAGGCCAACAAAGGACAGGTCGCCGAACGGTACGCCAGTCACGGCGGTCATTCCATGAACGACGTGAAGCCGCCGTCCAGACGACGCAGCATCCGCCAAGCCTTCATCGCCGTGCGCGCATAGCGGGTCGCGGAGCCGGCATCAGGCCTAGGTGCCGTCGCATCCGGAGTTTCAGCCTCGGTTCCCGTGGTAGGCGTTGACGAACGACTGGTTTGTCCAGCACGAAATGAAAGGTGCGTGCCCGAGTGAGCAACCCAATTACGGTCGTCGTGCCGATCAGTTCGAGTACCCGAAGATCCGTCAATCGCCCACTGGAAGACCGCCTTCAAGGGTTCCTCAACATCACGTCGAGTACCGTGGAACTTTGGCAAGACCTTCGCCACGACGGCAATGTCAAACGCATCGGCGGTCATTGGGCCGTCTGACTGGGTGTCCGCCAGCACCACAAACCGGGCAATCTCATTGGCAACCCGGTATCCAAAGTGCCGGTGAAACTTCTTGAGCGCGGTGTGTAACTCGATGAGTGCCTGACGATACCGGCCCCCATCAAGATCCCCGAACGCCTCCCAGTCCGACGAATCCGGTGACCGGAATTTCCCGTCAATCCCGGTGAATTGCGGCAAGGCAACTGCGTGATCCGGCACGGCACCATCCCCGGGATTCGCCGTCAACCTGCCATATGCCTCAAGGTCGACCTCGTCAAACTCGATCACAAACGCTCGGTCAAGCACCTTCGGA
>BJHB01000084.1:0-10123 GCA_014191415.1 Chloroflexota bacterium | reverse complement strand
TCGGGAAGCCTGGTGGCAACCCAATTCCATCCCGAAAAGAGTGCAGCCGGAGGGCTGCGCCTGTATGCAAACTTCGGTCGGATCGTACGTGGTGACCTTGGCCACGTTACCGCCCGCCAAACCGATACCGTGGGGGTGGCATGAACGCCGGTACACACTTTCCCACAGGTGCGGGGTTTGTGATCCTGCCATCGATAGACTTGCGGGGTGGACTGGTCGTAGACCTTTACCAGGGCGACTACTCGCGTGAGACCGTTTACGACGATCCAGCTGAGGCCGTGGCGAACAAATTCCTCGGCGAGGGTGCCACCTGGCTCCACGTGGTTGACCTTGACGGGGCCCGTGACGGTGCCCCGGCGAACGCGGCCCTTGTAAGGAAGCTTGCCGACATCGTGCATTCGCATGGCGCACGCCTTGAATTGGGCGGCGGCATTCGTTCGGCGTCGGTCGCCCGAGCCGCCTTGGATGCCGGTGCAGACCGTGTCATCTTCGGCACGGCCGCCGTCGAGCATCCGGACCAAGTGGCCGAAGCGGTCCGTGCGTCTGGACAGGAAGCGGTCATCGTCGGGATTGATGGACGCGACGGGCGTGTCGCGACCCGCGGGTGGCAGGCGCCATCCGAAATGACCACCCGTGACCTGGCTGAGGCCATGATTGCACTCGGAGTGATCCGGTTCGTCTGCACCGACATCGCTCGCGACTCCACACTAACTGGCCCGAACACGCCTGAACTTGACGTGTTGAACCGGGCCGTGGCCGGACGTGCATCCGTGATCGCATCTGGCGGAGTGACGACGGTCGCCCAACTCCAGGAACTGCATAGATTTGGTCTTGAGGGCGCAGTCGTTGGTAGCGCACTCTATGCAGGGCGACTGTCCGTTGCCGAGGCAATTGCAGCCACCCGAACCGGCGCGTGACCAGAGACTGATTTATGTTGACGAAGCGGGTGATCCCATGCCTCGACGTTGCTGCCGGCCGTGTTGTACGCGGAGTGAAATTCTCGGCGGACAAGGATGCCGGTGATCCAATTGAACTCGCACGCCGATACAACACTGACGGTGCCGACGAGCTGGTGTTCTACGACATCACTGCCTCCCATGAAGGGCGCGGTCTCTTCATGGGCCTCCTTGAGGACTGCGCGCGGGAACTGTTTATCCCGCTCTGTGTTGGTGGTGGATTAGCCACCGTCGATGACCTGTACGGCGTACTGCGCGCCGGAGCCGACAAGACAAGTATCAATTCCGCAGCTGTACGTACCCCCGACCTGATCGACCAAGGTGCGCGCCGGTTCGGTAGCCAGTGCATTGTCCTTTCAATTGATGCAAAGAAAACCGTCGAGGACGATGGTCGAACCTGGTGGCAGGTCTACGTGAATGGCGGGCGAAAGGCAACCGGCATCGATGCACTCGCATGGGCACGCGAAGGCGTCGACCGGGGGGCCGGGGAGTTGGTGCTCAACTCGATCGATGCAGATGGCACGCGGGAGGGTTACGATCTCGAGTTGCTCAGTACGGTCACCGGAATGGTTGAAGTTCCGGTTGTGGCATCCGGAGGAGCAGGAACCTTGGACCACTTCACCGACGCGTTCTCGATCGGGCATGCCCACGCAGTGCTCGCCGCGTCAGTGTTCCACTACGGAGTCTTTTCCGTACCCGAGGTCAAGCGTCACCTTGCAACTCACGATTTGCCAGTGCGGTTGTAAGGCAAAGCATATTTCTGCATGCATCCCAAAACTCTTGCGCGGCAAACTTCCTCCGCCGTGATCAGTGAGACATCGCGCGCTCTACGCTCATGAATGAGAAGGAACCACCCATGTCGAGGCTACATGACGGCGGACTCGGGTCGATCACATTCGGTCCGGATGGCCTCGTACCGGTCGTCGTCCAGGACCGAACCACGGGCGAGGTCCTGATGGTGGCCTTCACTACTCGCGAAATGGTGGTGAAGACAATCGAGTCCAGTCAGGCGTGGTTCTGGAGCCGATCGCGAAACGAACCCTGGCACAAAGGGGCGACTTCGGGAAACTACCTGAACGTCACCGAAATCCGTCGCAATTGCGAGGAAAACAGTCTTCTCTACCTTGTCGATCCGGTTGGCCCGGCGTGCCACACAGGCGCAGTCTCGTGCTACTACCGAACGCTCGATGGCCAAGCGATTGAAGCCTCAAAACCGTGGTCGGAAAATGCGGATTTCCGTCCGGGATCGTTGCCGTGGGTTCACGCAATCATCGAAGAGCGAAAGCGCGCCAAGCCCGAAGGGTCGTATGTGGCCGGATTGCTGGCCCGTGGTGTCGACCGCATCGCAAAGAAGGTTGGAGAAGAAGCCTCCGAAGTGATCATCGCCGCCAAGAATCGTTCGCATGAGGAACTTTCGAACGAAATGGCGGACCTCTGGTTCCACACCCTTGTGCTTCTCGCCGATGCCGGAATGTCCCCGACTGACGTCGAGGCAGTCCTTGCCAGAAGACACAAGTAGCGCTACGGCAGCCGACACCATCGCCAAGAGACTCGAAATTATGGATTGGCCGGGGTTACCGACTGCGCGAACTTCAAGAACTCGTCAATCGTGTAGCGAGAAACGAGGACGATATCCCCCGGTGGGTCGCGCTTGACGTAGATGGCATTCCCTTGAGGGTTGCCAGACCCAAACGTAATCGTCACCGGCGGGCCTGCCTTCGGCGCGAGGGTGGTTACAAGTACGGGCTTGTCCAGGCCGTACTCCGCACCGTCACTAGGAGACTTGACCAGGACCCGGTCAATATTGAGGTCGTGCAGTTGGGTTAGGTAGCTCTCGACGCGCGCGCCCGTGTCAATCTGCACCGGCGGAAGAATTGGGGCTGTAATTGGGCCCGCGGGCGTCGGGAACGCAGTTGGCGTAGCAATCGGCGAAGTCGGTGCCAGCTTTCCGTCGGAGTTACGCTCAAATGTGACTGCTTGGCCATTTGCCTGCAGCTTGACCTTCTGTACATTTGCCGACGCTAGGGAAACCACCTGCTTGGCGGTGGTGGTCGCCTCAGTTGCCTGCCCGCCGAAATACCACGCTCCGGCTGTCGAACTCACCAGAATAATGACAAGCAAACTCGTAAGACGGACACCCGCACGACCACGGGATACCGGAACGACCGGCGGCGCCTCCCTTTGCTGCCGAGGCATCTCCTTGCGCGGACCACTGCCACCGCGCGGTGTGGCGGGCCGGGTTCTGGACGAAGAACTACTCACGGATCGTCACCGACGCTGCCACCAGATCGCTATGCCGATCAGTAGGGCAGATACTGGTACCAGCACCACCGTCGTGAAGAAGACCAGAACCTGCGACTGGTTCGTCATGACCACGGTCGCAGCAGACTGGGGTTCAGCACGAATACTGATCAAGTCCTCTTCTTCTGCCAGCCAGTTCACCGAATTCACAAAAAAATCGCGGTTACCCAAGACCGGTGCCGCGAGCGTATTCGAAGCAAACTCGGTATTGCCGACCACTACAATCCGCCCCTTCGGTACCTTTGGCGTGGCTCCCGGGGTTGGCGTGGCACCTGGGGTTACCGGTGCGGTTGGATCCGAACGGTTCACGGCCACCGCAACTGAGACCGGCCCCTTGACGTCCACACCTTCGTCGTACTTCGCTTGTCCGGCCATGGTGGTCTCGCCCCATCCACGCTCTGTGGTCTTGAGAAGCGAGGCGATTGCAAGATCTGTTCCGGCTGCCGACTTCGGGGTGATTGTCCGGGATCCCGGCATCAAGACATCCGTCAGGGAACCGGTAATCCGGTGCCCGGGTTGAGGCAACGGGGCAGGGGTCAGCGGGTCACCGTTGTAATTGCGCGATGGATCGATGACCAAGTCGTTCCCAACCGTGATATTCCACTTCTCGAAAATGGCTTCATAACCCGTCTCCTGCTTCGGCTCAAGAAGCGCGAACACATGCCCACCAGCATCGAGAAAATCTGAGACCGCCTTGACCTCGTTCTCGAGTGCGCGCGCACGCGCGCCGGCGATCACCAGGACCGCTGCGTCCGATGGCACCTGAGGACTGGTGAGAAAGGACAACTTCTCGACCACATAATTCTCACGCTTCAGCGCCTGAGAGATCGTGTTAAACCCTGTAGGCTGGGATGAGTCTGGGTCGCGTTCCTGATGTCCCTGAAGGAAATACACCTTCTTCTTCTCAGTCCGCGAAAGCTTGAGCAAGGCACTGGTGAAGTCCTGCTCGGTCAGGCCAGTAGTCTCTTCCTTGCGATCACCCGACGTGAAGATCGTGATCGGATAATTCTTGATGTCGTACTGCTTGGCTGCGCCAGGATTGACATCCGGATCGACAAACTCGATGGTGATCCTCGGCGATGCCTTCTGGTACTGGTTAAGAAGCGATTTGGTTCCCCTCGTGAAGGGATCTTCCTGACGACTTGGAAAGAACGCAACAACCTTGACATCACGATCAAGCTGCGACAGAACCTTCTGGGTCTGATCGGCAAGGGTGTACCGGCGTGCGGCTGTGAGGTCAATCTGACCACCGAAATTATTGGCCGTCCAATTGATGACGACCAGCAGTCCGATCACGGCGACGGATTGCACCGTAGCGACGCTACCGCGCTGCGCCCCCCGGCTACCTGCCCAGACCAGCAAGTCTCGGCTGTTGACAATTGCATAGATGGCAACGAGAACGGCGCCGACTATCAGGAGGGCGAGGACCTGGGGGGAGGTAGATTGAACAGCAGCCCACCAGACAAGCCCGGCAACAAGCGAGACCCCACCGGCTGCACCCGCCACCGAAGCGACTGCCGAAACTACGCTCTCAGCGGGTGCGTCATCGGCGGTGGATGCGTCTCGCGCCACCTTGTCAATCGCAACTGCCTCAACGTCGTCACTGCCCGAGGAAACGTCATGATTCTCGGAAAGTCCGGACGCTTCATCATGTTGGTCGGAAGTTCCAACCGCACCGGGAGCAGTCACCGAAGCCTCGTCGCTCGCAGTCGCATCAACTGGTGATGATCCGGAGGGAGGGTTAGCAGCCTTCGGATCGACGGATGGAAGTTCGGGTGACACGGTCATGCCCGCCACCGTCCGGACTCGAGCACGCGCGTGGTCAGGAAGAGACACCCGACCATCACGCTAAGGTAGTAGACGACGTCTTTCACTTCTAGGACACCCAATCCGAAGTTCTGGAAGTGTTCAGCCAGAGACAAGTATCCGACAATTGGCGACAGTCGCGGACCGAGGACGCTCGCGCCGGATCCAAGCACCCAGAGCATCAAGAGCAGTCCGATGCCGACGATTGCAGCGACAATCTGGTTGCGCGTCAATGACGATGCAAACAGTCCAAGGCTTATGAACGCACCACCCAGAAGCAGAAGACCTAGGTAGGCCGACATGATCGGACCCCACTCGGTCGCTCCGTAGATCACGATGATCAGGACGTAGGCAAGGGTCGGAATGAGCATCAGCGTGTAGGTGATCATCGTGGCCAGGAACTTGCCGACAACGACCTGGGCATCGGTAAGAGGAAAGGTCATGAGGAGTTCAATGGTTCCGGAGCTTCTTTCCTCAGCGACAAGTCGCATGGTCAACACCGGAATAACCAGCAGTAAGAGGAATGCCGTCGTCGGGAGAATGGCCTTCAGGTTTGCCTCCGCAAAGCCTTGAGCGAGAATCAGGAAAAAGATGAAACCGTTGACCAGAAGGAATACCGATGCAACCGCATATGCCATCGGAGAAACGAGATAGGCATACAGCTCACGACGCGAAACCGCCCAAGTTCCGTACCAGTGCCTGGCTATCGAGCCGGGAAGGCTACTCATCGTATTGAAGTCCTCAACCCTTCAGCAAAGGCAGTGAAGTAGGGCGCATTTCCGCGCCCGGCGGGTTTACGACTCGGCATATTGTCAGGGCGACGCCACCCATGGTCAGACATCTTGTCCTCAACCTGCTTCGTCTGCTGAAGTGACCGGAACAGACGTCGGATGATCGTTTTCGACAACCTCCGACGTGGTCAGCTGCAGGAACACGTCTTCAAGAGAGAGCGCCTGGGAACGCATTTCCCGAAGCCCCCAACCGGACGCGATTATCGTCGAGGCGACCACTTCACGGATGTCGGCATCCCCCTCGGCATCAATCTCAAACCGAGAGACGCCGACGCCACCGCCACCAGCGCCAACGAGGACTTGGGCAACACCCGGAAGCCCACGCAGTGCCTCGCCAATCTCGATGTCGGGGCCACGTACCGTTATCGACAGCCTCTCGGTCCCTGCCACTCGACGCGCGAGACCGTCGGGCGTGTCTTCAGCAACGACCTGCCCGCGGTTGATGATCACAACCCGGTCGCAAATCATGCTGACCTCAGGAAGGATGTGTGTTGAAAGGATGACCGTCCGGTCACGCCCGAGCGACTTGATGAGTTGCCTCGTCTCGATGATCTGGTTTGGGTCAAGCCCCGCAGTCGGTTCATCAAGGATCAGGACTTCCGGATCGGCCAGGATTGCTTGGGCGAGTCCGACACGCTGCCGATATCCCTTGGAAAGTCGCCCGATGATCGCGTCCGCCATGTGATCGACCCGCGCCGCATCCATGGCCCACTCAACGGTGTCTTCCCGCTGGGTGACTTGCTTAGCCCGCGCGACGAAATCCAGGTATGCACGGACGGTCATCTCTGTATAGAGAGGCACGTTTTCCGGCAGGTAGCCAATCCGGCGTCTTACTTCTATGGAGTCTGTGACCACATCAAAGCCGGCCACTCGCGCCGACCCGCTGGTCGGGGGCATGTACCCGGTCAAGATGCGCATCGTGCTGCTCTTGCCGGCGCCGTTCGGCCCGAGAAGCCCGAGAATTTCACCGCGGTTGGCGTGAAAACTCACATCCTGCAGCGCCACCCGGTCCCCGTATTGCTTGGTCAGGTGGGTTACGTCAATCATCACGATGGATTACGTCCAGTTTCAGTGCGGAACTTCATCGAGACTTTCGTTCATCTACCCGGGTTGCGATGCACACGAGGCGTCATCGCGCGCTCCAAATCACAGCCCGAAGTGCATACGTGGCATCTCATCATTTGGATTGGTAGCCACGGTAGCAAAACTCACGTCAGCTTGAGGACCGCCAGGAAGGCTTCCTGAGGGATCTCGACATTCCCGACCCGCTTCATGCGCTGCTTGCCTTCCTTCTGCTTCTCCAGAAGTTTGCGCTTGCGCGATATGTCGCCGCCATAGCATTTGGAAAGAACGTCCTTGCGCATGGCGCGAACCGTCTCGCGGGCGATGACCCTCGCGCCAACGGCTGCCTGGATCGGGATCTCGAACATGTGACGCGGGATCAGTCCGCGCAGCTTCTCCACGAGGACGCGACCGTGGTCGTACGCCTTGTCACGGTGAATGATCAAGGAAAGAGCATCGACGGGCTCGCCATTTACGAGGACGTCAAGCCGCACCAATGGCCCGGCACGCAAGCCCTCGATTGCGTAGTCCAGTGACGCATATCCCTGCGTCCGCGACTTCAATTGGTCAAAGAAGTCGATGATGATTTCAGCAAGCGGGACGGAATACTGCAAGAGGACGCGCCCCTCGTCCAGGTACTCCATCTTCTTGTATTCACCACGGCGCGCGGTCACGAGGTCCATGATGGCGCCGATGTAGTTCTTCGGAGCGACCACTTGGATACCCATCCATGGTTCGCTGATCGTGTCAATCCGATCCGGAGAAGGCAATCCTGACGGATTGTCCACCCTGAGGATCTCGCCCTTCGTGGTCAAGACCTCGTATTCCACGCTCGGCACCGTAGCCAGAAGGTTCAGATTGTAGTCCCGCTCGAGACGCTCCTGAACAATTTCCATATGAAGGAGGCCGAGAAACCCGCATCGGAACCCAAATCCGAGCGCGACTGACGTCTCCGGCTGATACACAAGAGCAGCATCATTGAGCTTGAGCTTGTCCAGCGCATCACGTAACAGCGGGAAGTCGGTGCTCTCTACTGGAAAAAAGCCCGCGTAGACCATTGGCTTGACCGGCCGGTACCCATCAAGCGCCTCGGGCGCAGGACGGGACGCGTCGGTAACCGTGTCGCCAACTCGGCAGTCGGCGACGGACTTGAGTCCCGTGGCGATATATCCGACCTCACCGGGTTCGAGGCTCGCTTCCTGGACACCCTTTGGCCGGAATGCACCAACTTCAAGCAGGTCAGCAGTGACCCCGGTCTGGATCATCACGATCTTCTGGCCGGCTCGAAGCTGCCCATCGATCATCCGGACGTACGCCACGACACCCTTGTGGGTGTCATAGTGGCTATCAAAAATGAGCGCCCGGACTGGCTTGGACGCTTCACCAATCGGTGCGGGGACGTTCTTGACGATGGCCTCGAGAATCTCGATTGTGCCTACCCCGGTCTTCGCCGAGGCCATGATGCAGTCCTCGCGCGCGAGGCCGATAACGCGTTCGACCTCGTCGGCGACGTGTTCCGGTTGTGCCGAGGGAAGGTCGATCTTGTTGATGACGGGAATGATAGTGAGGTTATGTTCGATTGCCTGGTAGGTGTTCGCCAGCGTCTGTGCCTCAATGCCCTGGGCCGCATCCACGACGAGCAGTGCGCCCTCGCACGAAGCCAACGCCCGACTGACCTCATAGGCAAAGTCGACGTGGCCTGGAGTGTCGATCAGGTTGAGCTGGTAGTCCAGCCCATCCAGCGCGCGGTACAGCATCCGGACGGCTTTCGCCTTGATCGTGATGCCCTTCTCACGCTCAAGGTCCATCTGGTCAAGGACCTGTTCGGTGAGGTCGCGTTTGGAAATCGTCCCGGTCACCTCTAGGAGGCGGTCGGCGAGGGTCGACTTGCCGTGGTCAACATGCGCAATGATGCAAAAGTTTCGGATGCGTTCGCGAGGGATCACTGCTCCAGTATAAACCGCTCCGGAACCCGATCCGGCAGGATGATCCGGGAATGAGCCAGGATCGCCCGGACGCATCGTTGGTCAGCCAGACGCGCGGGCCCTGGCAAGTCGAGGCCGGACCTGGGTGTCGAAGATCACCCCAAGTTCCCGCACTCGCAATATCGCCGCACCAGCAACATACGTCACACCAAACAATCCGGTCACAATCACCGCTCTCAGCACGACCGGAAGGCCGTATGCCAGTAACTGGTCTTGGACCATGAACGCGACCCCAGTTGCCGTGATGGTGGCAAGCAGGACCCGGACGGACGTGTCACCAAGGGCACGAGTGTGAAGGCCCGGCAGCCGGCGGTGGAGAACAACACCCAGAAGCACCGCTTCAATGGTGGCAGCAACGCTCAGCGCAAGGGCGATCCCGACGTGCCCAAGCGGTTCGACAAGCACCGTAGCCAACAGGACATTTACAACCATTGCCACAACGCCAATCGCCACCGGGGTTCGGGTATCCCTCAGGGCAAATGACAGGCGCATCTGCACTTCGAGAATTCCGTGAGCCGGCAACCCCACGGCGTATGCTGACAGGGCTGACGCCGTCAGGGAAACCGAGTCGGTCGTGAACGCGCGTCGTGCGAACAGGACCTCGATGCCGAGGGCACCGAAGACGCCGACTACCGCCATTGCAGGCACCATGACGCAAAGGATGGTCGCCGTCGCCTGACGCCCAGTTATCGCAAGCGCGTCGCGGTCACCCCGCGCGGCCTGTGCAGCAAACGTCGGAAACGCGGCATTTGCAAGGGTCATCGCAAACGCTCCCAGTGGCAGCATCATCAGTGCCCAGGCGTAATTTAGCGACGCAACTCGGCCCGACGGCAGGTATGTAGCAAGCCTCGTTGTGGCTACGAAACTCAGTTGGACGGCACCTTGGCCAACCAAGCGGGGCACCATCAGGGTGAGGATTTCCCAGAGGTCCGCACGTACAGACCGGCCATCGGCCAGTTGCGGAGACCGGGAAATGCCAACTCGCAATGAAGCGACCAACTGGACCACGAGAAAGCCGATCGCGCCTGCGACGACGCCGAGTGTAAGGCCAGTCGTGCCGAGAATTGGCCCGAGGACCGTCGCACCGACCATGATCGCCAACGTGTAGACCGCGGGCGCAAAGGCCGTTACCGCGAAATGTCCACGGACATTCAGGTACCGGGTCAGCACCCCGCCTGCCCCGAGACAGATTCGTTGGATAAGCCTGAGCCCGACCAGATCC
>BJHB01000083.1:0-10284 GCA_014191415.1 Chloroflexota bacterium | reverse complement strand
ATGAAGGAACACGGCGCGATTGCCGTGGCGATGTGCATCGACGAGCGAGGCCAGGCCACCGACGCCCAGTGGAAGTTCGAGGCGGCCCAGAAAATTCACACGATTGTGTGCGGCGAGTATGGCCTGCCCCCGGAAACCCTCATCTTTGATGCGCTCACCTTTCCAATCACTACTGGCCAGGCTGACCTTGCCAACGCAGCGGTCGAGACAATCGAAGCAATCCGCCTGATCAAGTCCCGCCTGCCCGGCGTGCTGACCATCCTCGGGGTGAGCAACCTGTCTTTCGGGATCGATCCTTATGCGCGGGAGATCCTCAATTCTGTCTTCCTGTTCCACGCAGTGAAGGCCGGCCTGGACCTCGCCATCATCAATCCGGCACACGCGCGACCCTACGCAGGCATACCCGATGTAACCCGTGAGTTTGCCGAGGCGGCCATCTTCAATTCATCGCAGTCTGCGCTGACGGACTTCATCGAGCATGTTGACGCCATCATCAAATCAGGCGGTACTGATACCGGCCCAGGGAAGACCAGCCCAGGAGTGGTTGAACCCGACGGAACTGACGAACGGATCAGGTACCGGATCCTGGAGCGACGCAAGGACGGGGTTGAGGACCTCGTAGACTCGGCGATTGCCGAACGCACCGCGCATGGGACGCGTCGCCACGATGCAGCGGTCGACGTCCTGAACGGTGTCCTGCTTCCAGCAATGAAGCAGGTCGGAGATGAGTTTGGGGCAGGGAAGCGCATCCTTCCTTACGTCCTGCAGTCTGCTGAAGTCATGAAGAAGTCCGTCGCGCGCATGGAGACCTATCTCGAACGCATCGAGGGTGTCACGAAGGGCACGGTCGTTCTGGCGACGGTCTACGGTGACGTCCACGACATCGGAAAGTCCTTGGTGCAAACAATCCTTGCCAACAACGGCTACACGGTCCATGACCTCGGAAAGCAGGTTCCTGTCACAGAGATCGTTGAAGCAGCGGTCCGCCATGGTGCCGACGTCATCGGTCTCTCAGCGCTGCTCGTGAACACCAGCCGTCAGATGCCTCTTGTCGTTCGTGAGTTGCATCGGCGAGGCCTCGACATCCCGGTCCTGATCGGCGGTGCGGCTATCAACCGTCCATTCGGAGCACGGGTTAACTTCGTTGATGATGCGAAATCCACCCGGTATGCCGGAGGGGTGTTCTATTGCAAGGACGCATTTGAAGGTCTCGACTGGGTTGAGGCACTCACGCAATCCGGCGACCGGGACGCAGTCATCGCTCGCGTGCAGACTGAAGCAGTCGCGGTGGCCTGACTGGGTCAAGTGTAGGAGACAGCCCCAATGATCACGGCACGCACAGACCTATCCGGACACCAATGCGAAGCTGCACGCATGCGCACGGTGCGTGATTGCACGGTCCCGCCGAACCTCGCGACACGGGGGTCAGTCATCACGATTGATCCAAAGAGCCTTGATTTGCTCCTGCCACTTCTTGACCGCAATACCCTGTTCCGCCATCACTGGGGATACCGCCCGATCCTCGACTCCGAACCCGTCGCACCTTCCCAACGCGCTGTGGCGCGCAAGCAGGAATGGGAGAGGATGCTTGTTCGCGAACTCGAACCCGAATTACAAGGCTTGTGGCGAGACGCCAAAAGAGAGGGATGGCTTCGCCCTTCAGCGGCCTTCGGGATCTTCCCGGTGCAGGCAGATGGCGATGAGTTGATTGTCTACGATCCCGTCGCATTCATTGAGGGTGCCCGCGGAACCTCGTTGCCAGTCCGCTCACGGTTCAGTTTTCCGCGACAGCCAGAAGATGGTTCTCCCCGCAACAAGGGACGACTGTGCCTTGCGGACTACTTTCGCCCGATTGAATCCGGGGAATACGACACCGCAGGCTTCCAGGTCGTCACCGCCGGTGCAATCGCGAGCCAGACGGCGGCAAAACTTCAGCAAAACGACGCGTACGACCGGGGCTTCAAGGTTCACGGTTTGGCAGCCACGGTCGCGGAAGCGATGGCCGAATTCATTCAACAGCGAATACAAATGGCAATGGGAGTACCAAAGGGGCAAGGGCTCAGGTACTCATGGGGTTACCTGGCGTGTCCAGACATTGCCGATCAGGTAAAGGTCCTGGATCTCCTTCCCCGTGCCAACACGGAACTCGGCATCGCCCTAACCTCGGGCTTCCAGTTTGATCCGGACCAGACTACCGCTGCCCTCGTGGTTCATCATCCTGACGCAATCTACTTCGCAGTGCTCGGCGGTGACGCCATTACCGACGAAGCTGCTGAATAGGCTTGACGGTTCCGTCACGACGCCGGTGGCGTCACATAATGTTCCGTTTACATACATGATCCACCATGTGTGGGATGTTTACCATCATCCTCGCACTGACCTCTGCAATCCTTTGGGGTATTTCCGACTTCGTTGGCGGCTTGCTAGCCCGCCGCCTATCACCAGTCTCGGTGACGGCGACCTCTCAATCCTGTGGCCTCGCTGCCACCGGCGCCGCCTGCTTCTGACTCGGCACTGACGTCCCAGAAATGCGGACGGCACTGTTTGCCATCGCTGCCGGTATAGCTAGCGCAGTTGGTCTTGGTTGCTTCTACCGTGCTCTCGCAAAAGGTCACCTCGGAACGGTGACCGCTATCTCTGCTTCAGGGGCGGTCATCCCGGTGATGGTCGGCGTGGCTGGCGGCGAGGCAATCAGCCTGATCGGTGCCATCGGGATTGTCGGTACCGTCGGAGGCATCGTCCTCGCAACTCAGACCCCCAGTGGAACAGCAGTCTCCGCAAGAGGCGCGGATCGTACGTCTCTGGCATATGCTGTCATCGCGGCCGTCTGTTTCGGTACTTACTTCTGCCTCTTCAGTGAGGCATCCCACGGGGGCGTTGCTGCCGCTTCCCTCATTGAAGGTGCCGTGTCTGTTGCTTGCCTTGGAACCGCGTGGGCTGTCCTGAATGGAACCACGCCAAGGTCAAAGCGGGACGCAGCCGGACGCGCAATCAAGCCAAGCGCAGGGTTGGTCACTGTCGGCTCTGGGCTACCAAGTACGGCCAAGAATTATGTGCCGCTCATGATCACTGCAACCGGTATCGCTGCATCGGGTCTGCTGGATCTGGGCGCAAGCACACTGTTTGCACACGCAAGCATGGCTGGGCGTCTTGGCATCACCTCGACCCTTGGGGGATTGCATCCCGTCGTTACGATCCTACTTTCCCGGTTCGTCCTGGACGAGCGCCCTGGAAACGTCCAGACAATCGGTGTCGTACTCGCAATTGCCGGCACAGTCCTTGCAACCATGTAGCGAACAGCTTGCGCAATCGACCACACCGGCAAGGATCAGTCCGAGGTTTAGTCCCCCGGGTTAGAAGAAGAACAGTCCTGAACCGGTCATCCACTTCACTGCACGATTGATCCCGTAGCTTGCCAAGGCAAATGCACCGAGCAGTAGTACGAGCACCGCAACGGCGCCCACCGCGCCAAACAAGCCGGAGGCGAACACATACGCAGAGCCAATATAGATTGCTGGGCCAGCGAGAAGCCAAATTGACAACTCCCTGCCACCCAAGATCAGAAGCGCGCCGAGAAGGGGATGGAGAGACCAACGCCTCTGTTCTACGTTCCCTGGATCAGGTTCCGGAATCACTTGATCAGGTGAATTCGTCATCACATGCAGCATAGCATGTTACTGCATATCATGTTCCAGACCTGTCTGCTACTTGGCCATGACCCGGTCCCGGTGCCTGCGCACTCAAGGACTGCCGAGACGAAGAAATACACCGGCAAACCAAAAGGTTGCACAGCTGGCTCAGGGGCAACGAGCCCGCGGCGTGCCCCGGCCGAGGGAACCTGCCTCTGAGGGTCACGGAACACCGTCAATCCGGGATACGATTTGACAGCGGGCAGAACCCGCGGGTGTCGGGGATTGGTAACAGAGAAGCCAACGGCATGAGTGACAGTCCTACGGTCTCTGCTGAGGGCGCCACGCAATGGTGGATACAAAAGCGGTGGCGGGTCGGGTTGGCCATAGCTTGGGGCGTGTGCGTGTGCTATCCCAATCCCGGGGTTCTCGTGCGGTCAATACAGAATGCTTGGCGACCAGTGATTGATGCGGACGTGGTGCGTGATTGGGCTCTTACATTGCCCGCCAACCCGAGGCAAATCGAGGCCGCGGTGCTGGAACGCGTTGCGTACGCCGTGCCATGGGAAACCGATGGTGTGCCGTGGACCTTCCCGACGCCAGCAGAAGTGATGGCACGCAACGCCGGAGACTGCCAAGGGCGCGCGGTCGTGCTTGCGAGCGTATTTGAGGCGCGAGGTATGCCATATCGGTTGGAAGCGTCATTCGACCACATCTGGGTTGACTATCCGGGACGCAAGGGCACCGGGATTGAAAACCCGAGCAAGGTAATGGTCCGGCGTGCGCCAACTTCCGATGGGTGGGCCTCACGGATGAGGATGCCCGAAATCGAGTGGGCTGAATCGTGGCGTATTGAGCGCGAATACTTCTGGGACACCGCGCCGTGGTTACGACGCATTCTCATTGCATCCGGGTGGATTGTCCTCGCCCTGATCCCAACGGTCCGTCGACGCACCCGTTCAATTGACGTGCACGGCCCATCGTCTCACCATCAGGACGCGCCCGTCATCGCGTCTCACTGACAGAACCAGCAGCGTATCCTCGCTATGCAAAGTCTTGCGCATGACCCGCGCACACCTGCCACACAAGTCGAGTCGCGACGACCTTCGCCAATGCACCGAGGAAGCAACGTGCCTCGGAGCCAACCAGTCACAGGAGGGAACCGATGCCGATCATTCCAGATGGTGGAATTCCGACCCAGTTGGTAATCCGTCCGACAACTGGGGAGGCATTAGTAATTCACGCAGATATGGCGGATGTGGTCATTTACCGGGAGGCAGAGTGGGATGCTAACGGAAGTAGCGCCACCCCCATAGCATCGCTCTCGCGAGAGGAAATCGCCACGCTGGCCGGATTTGTCCGGTACTGGCTCGACGATGACACCGAAGGTTTCCGTTTCTCTTCGGAAACGCCGAACATCTCTTTCCGGAAGTAGGTCTCGCGCACTAATTCGCACAGTTGACGGCCGCCGAATACCATGCCGTCACCATGACAACAGAAGTTCGGCTTGCTCTCCTCGGTTGCGGCGCGATTGCGCGATACCACCTTGACGCCATCAAGGGGCACGTCTCTCGCGTGAGTGTCACTGCATGCATAGACGCAGACGCAACACGAGCCTCGGCGTACGCTGCGGAGACTGGAGGAACCGCGTTCGCGTCGCTCGATGACGCAATCTCCGCTGATGCGTTCGACGCCATCTGCATCATGCTTCCTCATGACCTGCACGAATCAACCACTTTGAAGTGCCTCGCCGCCGGCAAGCACGTAATGCTTGAAAAACCAATGGCACCGACGCTCGAGGCCTCAGCCCGAATTCTGGACGCAGCGCGTGCAAGCAACCGGATCTTCATGCTCGCCGAGAACGCACAGTATTGGCCTGAAGTGGTCGCTGCGCTAAACCTCATTCGTGAGGGTGAAATTGGCGACCTGGTTACCGGTCGCGCCGCCTTCGTTTCCGAGTACAACCCTTACTGGTTCACGGGACAAGCTTGGCGTCTTTCGCAGGCGAGGACCGGCGGTGGCATCACAATCGATGGTGGTTCACATTGGGTCCGGCCAATGCGCATGTGGTTTGGCAACATTAATCGTGTCGTGGGTGTCGTTGGCTATCCGATGGAGGAGATGCAGGGTGACTCGCTCATGCGATCTCTTGTGCAATTCGAGTCGGGTGTGTATGCCTCTTACGACGGACTGATGGTCAACACGCCACTCGGGCCGCAGGAGTCTTGGCGGATTACCGGGACCGATGGTGAGATTGTGATCGGAGGCTTCCCCGGGGGCGGGGTCACCCTTTACAACCGAAAGCACCGAGGTGGTCGCTCGCTTGAAGGCACCTGGGGATACGCCATGAGCTTTGTTGGCGAAAACCAGGACTTCATCAATGCCATTCTTGATGGTGCCCCGCTCGCCGCCGGTCCGGAGGATTCGCTTCAGGAACTCCGGGTAGCGCACGCCATCTATCGTTCGGCAGCATCGGGATCCTGGGAAACCGTCTGAGTCACTAACCCTGCGCCTCGTCGATCAGGCGCGGGAGTTCGGCTAACGAGCGGATCACCGCAGTTCCTGAGGTGCGTTCAGGCGGATAGCGTCCATCACGGTCCAGAAGGACAGTACGCGCACCAACTGCGCGCGCGCCCTCAATGTCGGCGGTCAAGCTGTCGCCCACGTGGATGGCCAAGTTTGACTGTGATCGAGTGAGTCCTGCGCGGGCAAGAGCTGCATCAAAGATTGCCTCGTCGGGCTTCTCGGACTGTACGACCCCCGACACCACCAGGAAATCAAAATGTCGCGCCAAGTCCCGGTGGATCAAGAGCGGTTCAAGCCACTCCTCCCAATTCGAAACGACGCCCACAATCAGACCTCCCTGCCTGCGGCGCCGGTCAAGTTCTTCCAGCAATGGACGTGCATCTTCGAATAGAACCCAGGTGTCAAAGTCATTGAAGCGGGCGTGACACGCTTGAGCGATACTCTGGATCAACCGTTCAGGCACGCCACAATGCCCAAGCATCTCGGCGTACAGCCACGTCCAGTGAGACTGCGACTTCCCCAGGGAGGTCGTGTGCCGATCGCCAGCCCGAAAACGTGACGCGATCACTGGCGCAATCCTACGCTCGGCCGCAATAAGGGCATCGGGCATGATCGTTGCTCCATGAATTCCTGCCACGTCTGCGACCACGTGTGCCCAAGTCGGGCGGGCGTAAAGCAGGGTTTCACCGACATCGAGAAAGACAGCGCGTATGTAATCTGTCGTGGTCACGTTTCGGCCTCTGAAGATCCACGGTCCGTTTGTCGCCGCAAGTCGGCGGCCACGTAACGAGGCGATTGTCCCCGTCAACGAACCAACCGTCTATGGGTAGAGTGACTTGCCTGAACGATCCTCGAGAAGAATTGCATCGGTAGGGCACCTGCGCGCCGCGATCCATATTCGGGCCTCGGTCTCCGCATCCGGGTTGACGAACCGGACCTTCCCAGATCCGTCAAGGGCAAACCCGATGGGCGCGAGTGCTACGCAATCCGCAGCTCCGATGCAGACGCTTCGGTCGAGAATGATCACCAATGTTCCTGGACCCTTGGCCTCAAGCATGTCGTCTGAGGTCTCGGCGGCGGTGCTCATGTGTTAATTATCAGGGCTACCATAGCCAAGTGAGCACCGATGTTACGGAGGCACCAAGTCCCCAAGCCAACGGGTCGCGGACGCTAGACGTCAACGGACTTCCATGCCGGCTCATTGACAGAGGACGGGGCGAACCAGTCATCCTCCTCCACGGAATTGGCGGGTCCGCCGATGAGTGGGCAAAAGTAATTACCCAACTTTCAACGCGGTTCCGGGTCCTGGCACCGGATGCGCCAGGCCATGGGCTGTCGCCGAGGCCAATCGGCCAGACCCAATCGTACGACCTCGAGTTTTACACCCGATTTGTGCTCGGACTACTGGACGCGCTCGACATCGAACGAATTTCAGTTGTCGGCATGTCGGGTGGAGGCGCAATCGCCGTGAACCTCGCTACGTCCATGCCAGATAGGGTAGACAGCCTTGTACTAGTGAGTTCGGCCGGTCTAGGAACGGAAGTGGCGTGGTCTTACCGCCTTGGTTCGGTTCTGCCCAAACTCGTGCGTTTCGGACTTCGCCGCTCAACAGTCTCTTCCATTCAGTCATTTGGCCGCGCGCTTTGCTTCAACCCTGAAAATGTTCCGGTTGGATGGGCCGAGAAGCGCTTGGAGATAGTGCGCACTACCGGTGTGGTCGACGCGTTTCTGGCAACTGCGCACGCCACGATTGAGTGGTCAGGTCAGAGCAACAACTTCATCCACCGGCTTCATCAGATCAAACACCGGACGCTGCTCCTCTGGGGAAGAAATGACCCAATACTGCCGGTCGCGCACGCCATTCGTGCCGCGCGCCTCATCCACGGTTCCAAGCTTCATATCTATGAGAACTGCGGGCACATGCCCATCTGGGAGTACCCGGGCGATGTCTCGGTCAGGATTGGTGACTTCATCGCTGCACCGGTCAACTCAACCGACGGTTGAGAAGACGTGGGCTCAAAGGTCGCCGACCCATCCGTCCGAACCTACTGGCAAATATGGTCATCTTCGGCCAGCAGACCAGCTGATCCCGTCCGGAATGACCAATTTCGATTTTCCTCACGAGTTTCGGCACACCCCCTTCAGGATTTCCAAGTTGTGTCGATGATTCCCATGAGCGGGTGGAGAATGCTCCATCCGCGGCGCACCTCGCGAAACGGAGCAGATGAAATGATTGCGTCGACGATTGCCAACCGCGGGATCGAAGCTTACTCACGGGTACGCCTCGGGGCGTCTGACGCGGCAGTCACACGCGGACGTGCGTCCACTGCCGAACTCGCGGTCCAACCAAGCGTGTCACCAGATGTGTTGCTGCGGCAGATGCGGTCCGGACGCACGTTGGCGGAAGTTTCAGTGAGCATAGGGCCGTCAAATCCAGGTCCGTCCAGCGGATCACGGACCCCCGGTGCTCCCCGAAGCGAAAGTGATGGAGCCTACGTGGCCCCGGTAGTGGCGCAGGCAGCAGCCCAGTCACAGGCCGTCAATCAGGCCGTCCCCGGCGCTGTTCGCGCAAGCGCCTAAGTTCGCCACCCACGGGAAATAAAAAGCCTCCAACGGGAAATACATCCCTTGGAGGCTTTTGTTGCTGTAGCCAGTCCCCCGTTTCCTAGAACAGGCAGACGCCACCGCAGATCGGAATGATCTGTCCGGTGACGTAGTCCGAAAGGTCAGTGCACAGGAACTCGACGACCTTTGCACAGTCTTCCGGATCACCCAGCCTGCCCAAGGCGATTTCCTGAACCAGGCGGTCACGTGTCTCGGGGTCATTGCGCCCACCTGCCACGGCGCGGGACGAAAGGATCCACCCCGGCGCAATGCAGTTGACGTTCACCCCGTATCGCCCGAGGTCAGACGCAAGTTTCCGGGTGTAATGATGGACCGCGGCCTTCGCAACCGAGTACGAGGTTCCGCCTCCCGCACCCTGGGAGCGCAATCCTGCCTGTGATCCCACAAGGACAATTCGGCCTCGGCCCTGCCTCTTCATGAGTGGCGCAACTGCCTGGCATGTGATTACCGCGCTACTGAAGTTCAGGTCCATCATCCGTTGAAAATCGTCAATTGGAACCTCACTGGCAACGCTCGGACCGGGAACGAGTGCCCCGCCGGTGTTGCAAATGACGATATCGAGGCGTCCGAATTCTTCCTCGATCTTGCCGACCATCGCGCGGACCTGTCCCTCGTTCGTCGCATCAGCCTCGATCCCGATAGACCGGCGATCCAGTGCCCGGATTTCATCGACGACCGTCTCGCATCCAGGTGTCAATGGTTCGTCGTAGCGCCGGTTCGCAGTCAGGTCCAAGTCATTGATGACAACATCGGCCCCTAGGCGGGCCAGACGGAGTGCGTAGGCACGCCCTAGTCCGCGCGCGCTGCCAGTCACGAGTGCAACCTGGCCGGTCAGCTTCTGGGGCAGTGGCTCGAGTGCAAGCACGTCCTCAATGGATCTTCCGGTCACTTTGAGATTTCTCCTGGGGGAAATCGTGAACAACTGCGTTTCCATCCCAGTCTATCCGCGCCCAAAGGGTGGTCCGGGTTGGGCACACCGATCCAATCGGCAGTCATACTAGAAATCAGGATGAACCTGACAAGCCTTCGCGACCTGATTGATCTCTACCGTCGCGAGGGTGAGATCGTAGAAGTCACCGCACCAGTGGATCCCTATCTTGAGATCGCCGAAATTCACCGGCGGGTGATCGCGGCGGGGGGTCCGGCACTGCTTTTCCGGTCACCCAAAGGGAGTGCATTTCCTGTCGTGACCAACCTGTTCGGGACGATGCGCCGGATCGAACTAGCGTTCGGGCGTCGCCCAGTGGACTTCGTGCGTCAGATTGCGCGCGCTGCGACCGAACTTCTGCCTCCTACGCCCGCGAAACTTTGGGAATTCCGGGGCTTGGTTGGCGCCGGTCTGCGCGTTGGGCTTCGCCGCGACTCAAGCGGACCGATCCTCGATGCGGTCCAGTCACCCCCAGACCTGACGCAGCTGCCAGTCTTGACACTATCTCCGGATGACGGTGGTCCGTTTGTCACGCTGCCACTTGTCTACACCGAGCATCCTGGACCAGACGGTCAC
>BJHB01000082.1:0-10310 GCA_014191415.1 Chloroflexota bacterium | reverse complement strand
CCCTCAAACGGGACCACGGCGTCTCCACCCGGCGGCACCGGCGCTCCAGTCAGGATCCGGTAGGCCTCGCCTTTGCCCAATGCCCTGCCAGCGACCACTCCGGCGGCAAGGACGCCGACGACCTCGAATGAGACTGGCTGATCTGGTGCCGCGCCATCGGTGTCTGAGGCCCGAACTGCGTAGCCATCCAGCGTCGCATAATTAAATGGAGGGACGTCTGCGGGCGCCGGGATGTCTTCAACGAGAGCCCGCCCCATCGCATCCAGAACAAGGACACGCTCATGGTCGGACACCGGCTCAAAATGGGCCAGAAGCGCGACTATTGCCTCGTCCACGGGAATCCGACGTCGATTTGCCGGACCATCGTTCATTTGCATCGATGCACCCTGATCAGTTGCCATAGCTTCCAAGAGGTACTTTAATCCGCGCCCAGACGACCTCCGATAATGCACGCCGTCACGGATGCGAGGCCAGTCGTCTGATCCACGCGCTAGGATGTCGAATTGTGACCACGCAACCTGGAACCGCGAATACGTCCGAGGCCGAGAGCCGTCCCCGCATCCTCGGGCTTGGCTTTGCGTGCATTGACGATCTCCTGTTGCTTACCGAGATCCCGCCTGCCGAAGGACGGGCAACGATCAAGGGCCGCGCGCAGCAGGGAGGAGGCATGGTCGCGACGGCAATGGTCGCCATCGCAAGGCTAGGCGGAAATGCATCCTTCATCACCCGCGTTGGAGACGACGCCACCGGTGCCGATATTCTCTCGGAGTTCCGCCACGAGGGCGTCGATGTGTCGCACGCCATCGTCTCAGCCGGCGAAACATCACACCGCACCATCGTCCTGGTAGATGGCAGGTCAGGTGCACGGGCGTTCCTCTCCGGACGAGGCACCGCGGGTGACGTGCTTCCTGACGACTTGCGGCCAGATTACGTCAAATCTGCCGCCTACTTGCACCTGAGCGACGCCGGACCCGGCGCCCTACTAGCGGCCAAACTCATCAACGATGCCGGGGGCGCTGTCTGTCTCGACGGCACCCATTTCCATCCGAGTGTGACGCCCTTGCTTCCGTCGCTGCGCTATTTGGTCGTGTCAAGATTTTTCGCGTCGGAGTTCATGGCGGCACAGTCTGGACGGACCCTCGGCGCCGCCGCGCGCGACTACGCGGGAACCCTGGTGACCCGAAATCAAGCCACGCTTACCGACCTGCCTGACCACGACGGAACCGAGGCGGACATTCTCGAAGGAACCGAGCTCCTCGACGCGGCCCGCCGCCTCCGGGGGGAAGGTCCGTCTGTCGTCGTGGTCACCGAAGGCGAGAACGGCTGTTGGTGCGCATCGGCCGATGGGGATTTCCACACTCCTGCCTTCATCGCTCCGGCAGTTGTAGACACCACTGGAGCCGGTGACGTCTTCCACGGCGCCTTCTTGCTGGCGCGCGCGAACGGCCTAGATCTGGGCGGAGCACTTGAGTTTGCGTCGGCAGTAGCCGCGCTGAAGTGCCGGTCGCTTGGGGGCCGTGCCGGCATTCCCACCATGGAAGAGACCCTCTCCTTCATGGCTTCGGCACCACGGCAAGGGCGTGCATAGGGGTCTCAAAACCGAGCATTTTCTTTCCGGCGCGGAAAAGACCTCAGACCTTGGTACACTGATCGACGAGGAAACGCCGTGAAGCCCGAAATCCATCCGAACTACTACCCCAACGCGCGTGTCCAGTGTGTCTGTGGCAACTCGTTCACTACGGGTTCCACGCGTCCGCTGATCCGCGTTGAAATCTGCTCTAACTGCCATCCGTTCTATACCGGACAGCAGCGCATCGTTGACACCGCCGGTCAAGTGGAACGCTTCCGCCGACGCTTCAAGCTTCCCAACGAGCAGTAGCGCCGCGTTCCCGATACCACCAAGGCAGGGCAGTTTTGCCCTGCCTTTTCGTTTGTCTGCGCCCGCATGTACGCATCGGCCGCAATGAACCACCGGCACGGGTGCAAGCACCCCGGGAACAGCCACCATGCTTGATCGCGTTGCACAAATCGAGAACCACTACAACACGTTGGCAGCGCGCCTGAGCGATCCCGAGGTCTACGGGAACCAGGCCGAATACGTGCGCATCAGCCGCGAACAGGCCAGCCTGCTTCCGGTTGTCAACATTTGGCGTGCAATGGTCCGCGTCGACGCGGAAATCGATGGCGCCACGGCCATTCTCGAAACAGAGTCCGATGAGGAACTCGCGGTGATGGCGCGCGAGGAGCTCCGAACCCTTGAAGCCCAGCGTGCCGATCTCCTCGCCCAGTTGCGCTTCGCGCTGCTACCCACCGACCCCAATGACGAAAAGAATGTCATTGTTGAAATCCGGGCCGGCGCAGGCGGTGACGAGGCCGCCCTCTTCGGTTCAGACCTCGCCCGCATGTACACGCGCTACGCCGAACGCCAAGGTTGGCGCACCGAGGTGCTCTCGGCCAATGGCACCGGGATCGGAGGCTACAAGGAGATCATCCTTGAGGTGCGTGGCCAGGGTGCGTACAGTCGCCTGAAGTTCGAGAGCGGCGTCCACCGCGTGCAGCGTGTCCCCGCCACTGAGGCGTCGGGTCGCATCCACACCTCGACTGCCACCGTCGCCGTACTTCCCGAAGCCGAGGAAATTGATGTCAGCATCGATCCAGACGATCTTGAAATCGATGTGTATCGCGCCGGCGGGCATGGTGGCCAGGGCGTCAACACGACCGACTCCGCCGTCCGGATAACCCACAAGCCGACCGGTCTCGTCGTAACGTGCCAGGATGAGCGTTCGCAACTCAAGAACAAGGCGCGCGCCATGGCCGTTCTGCGCGCTCGCTTGCTTTCGCTTGAGGAACGCCGTCGCGCCGACGAACTTGGTGACACCCGTCGACTTCAGGTCGGGACCGGTGATCGCAGCGAAAAGATCCGGACCTACAACTTCCCACAGGACCGAGTGACGGACCATCGCATCGGCGTCACCGTCCACAACCTTCCCGGGATGCTTGATGGCGCTATCGACCCTCTGATGCGAGCCCTGATCGACGCCGATCAGGCCGACCGTCTCGAAGCCTCGACCGCAGCCTGAGGCGTACCCATGCCCCCGACCATCCGCGAGGCGATCCGTTGGGGGCAGTCCGTTCTGAAAGCCGGAGGCGGAGAGATTACCGATACTCCGTCACTGGACGTTGACGTCCTAATCCGGCACGTCCTCCGCTGTGACCGTGCGTACCTCCTGACCCGTGACCATCTGACGATGACCCGCGGCACGTGGCAACGGTTCCGGAAACTCATTGCCAGACGGTCTACCGCCGAGCCGGTCGCCTACATCACTGGCACCAAGGAATTCGCGGGCCTCACGTTCCGCGTCGATCGTCGAGTCCTGATCCCAAGGCCAGACACCGAGACTATCCTCAATCTTGCAATCTCCCGGCTGACGTCGTGCGGCGCAGGTGCATCTGGAGTTGACGTGGGCACCGGTTCTGGAGCCATCGCAATCGCCTGGGCGATCGCCTGCCCGATGTCCACGATTCACGCCATCGACATCGACGAGGGAGCCCTTCAGGTAGCCCGCAACAATCACCGCCGTCTTCGGTCCCATGGCAATTCGGCGACGCGCATCGGAGTGAAGTTCAGGCACGGGGATGGACTGGCAACCTTCACCACAGACGTTGACGTCGTATGCGCCAACCTGCCCTATATCCCAACCGGCGACGCACCCGGATTGGATCGAGGCGTTTGTGACTGGGAACCACACGTCGCCCTGTTCAGCGGCCCGGATGGCCTCGACGCATACCGGGGTCTCCTTTCGCACGCATCCCGCCTCGTGCGCCCCGGCGGATCCGTCCTCATGGAGTGCGCCGATAATCAAGGCGCTGCACTTTCCTTCCTCGCAAAGGAGTGGATGACGTCCGCCCGCGTAACCGTGCACAAAGACCTTGCAGGGCGCGACCGCGTCGTTGAAGCGCAGACACCCAAAGCCCCAATTGATCGCACCCGCGGTACACTTCCGATCCCGTGACAGCAACTTCAACAGCCGACTTGGATCAGATACGGTCCGACTACAAATCGCTCCGCAATTCACTCTCAGGGTCAGCCCAGGCGTATCTTGAACCCGGAAAGCCAGTCGCGATCGGCACCGCGCCCGGTCGGCTCGATGTGATGGGTGGCATTGCTGACTACTCCGGAGCAACTGTCCTCGAGGCCACAATCGGCGCGCGCACTACCGTGATGGTGCAGCCTCGCCAAGACGGGCTGATTCGCGTGCTCACCGTCGGCCCCGAGGCCGGGCCCCTTGACGGCGCAACCTTCGAACTTCCGACTGCCACGTTCTGGCGTGACGACACGCCGTCCACCCACGGCACGCTGGTCGCCCCGGAAGACCTCCGCAACACCATCGGGAAGGAGCACCGATGGGCGTCGTATGTTGTCGGTGTCTGGTACATCCTGATTTCCGAAGGCATCGCACCCTCGCTCCCCGGGGCGAACGTCATCGTTCACGGGACCGTCCCCTTGGGTGCGGGAGTCGCCTCATCGGCCGCCCTTGAGGTAGCGACAATGCGGGCGGTCACGACAGCCTTCGGCATTGACCTCGACGGGTTCCGCATCGCCGCACTTTGCCAACTCGTCGAACATCGCGTTGCCGGTGCGCCATGCGGGATCATGGACCAAGTCACGTGCACACTGGGACAGTCCGGGCGTCTGTTGGCCCTGCGCTGCCAACCACACGACATCCTGGGGCACGTGCCTCTTCCTGCCGGCGCCACGGTTCTCGGCCTCGATAGCGGCGTCAAGCACGCAGTTGGCGGCGAACGGTATCCGCGTGTCCGCACCGCGGCGTTCATGGGACGGGAGATGCTAATCAGGGGGATCAACGGCGTCCAGATCGATGTACCGGCTGATCACCTGTGCAATATTGATCCTGACGAATTCCGCTCCGTCGGGCAACACTTGCCGGTCTCGATCACGGGGGGCGACTTCCTGGATCGCTACGGAAGCCACCGCGACCTTGCAACGCACATCGACCGAAACACAGGGTACCGCGTCCGTGGCGCAACCGAACACGCAGTCACCGAACAATCGCGCGTGGTCAGGTTCCGCGACGCACTTGGCGACGCAATGTCCACCAAGGAACGAATTCGCGAAGCCGCGCTCATTCGCGCCGGGCGCCAGATGTTCGGATCTCACCGAAGCTACTCCCGCAACTGTGGCCTCGGCGCTCCAGAAACAGACATGATCGTCAACCTCGCCCGCAATGAAGGCCCCGAAAATGGCCTCTATGGCGCAAAGATCACCGGAGGTGGCAGCGGGGGCACGGTGGCAATCCTCGCCGAAGCAAATGCCGGAGGCGTCCTCTCTCCCCGGGCAAACCTCGCGGTGTCTAGGGTTCGCGACGCATTCGCCCGATCTACCGGTCGCCCACCACGCATCATCGATGGCACAAGCCAGGGGGCGATGCTGCTTCCTGCGATCATCGAGGTCTGGTAAGCGTCAGGCCCAGTTCTCTCGAACACGCCGCTGTCAGCGGGGGAGAACCTGAGCTGCGCTTGGCGACCTGGATGCCAGATTGGCGAACGGCGCGACCGAGATCCACGCCCGGCCCACCACGAGTGATGCCGGAAGCGGTCCCCAAACATGCGAGTCGCTGCTGCTATTTCGGTTATCCCCAAGCACGAACACGCTGTCTTCGGGAACACGGGCCGGACCCCAGAAGTACCTCGTCGGTTCTTGGACGTATGGTTCGGCAAGCGGAGCGCCGTTGACAAAGACCGCACCGTGCGCGATCGCAACCGTCTCGCCTGGCAGGGCAATCACGCGCTTCACATATTCGACTTCTGGGTTCCTTGGGTACCGGAAGACAATCACTTCACCACGCCGAAACGGGCGCGTCGCTGGAAATAGCGTGTCGACGATCACGTAGGCGTGGTTCGCGAGTGTCGGTTCCATGCTCGCGCCCTCAACAACGAAGGCTGCTACCACCTGCTGGATCACGAATACCCAGACAATTACGTAGGCGACGTGACGAAGCTCCACCAACAATGGACGCCAAAGCCACGCGAACCGGCGGAATGACATGGTCGTCGACGCGCCGGTATCACGAGTGCCATTGACCATCACGTCATTATCCAAGTCGACCTAAGCCTAACTGACCCCCCACGAAACCTGCTTTCACTTCCAGATGCCGATGGTCAACTTACGGTGCGGTCGGGGGCGCCGCCGGGCCACGGCCACCCGGGCCGCCTTGCCCACCCGGTGCACGTCCCTCAGGACCACTCTGGCCGGGGCCACCGGTTTGCCCATTGGGACCGCCGGGCTGGCGCCCTTCTGGTCCACCCTGGCCCTGTCCTGCGGGAGCGCGCGCGCCCTGTCCCGGACCTCCGCCAGGAGGTCCACCCGGTCGTGGAGCGTCAGCCCGCGGGCCTCGTTGACCTTGTCCCGGATCCGTCGGGGTCGGAAGCGCGTCAGAAACAACTGCCTGAGGTGTAGCAACACGAGCCTCAACCGTAGGAGGTTGGCTGGAAACATTCGTCGGCACGATCGCTGGTGCATTAGTCGGCGCTACCGCCGGAGCACTAGTCGGCGCACCAGTGGGTTTCGCAGGAACACCCGTCGGCACGGCAGTGAGTGCCGCAGGTGCCGTCGGACCAGAAGAACTACCAACCTGTCCACGGCCACCCGCTCCGGGGACTCCAGTCCCGGACACCATCACAGAGATCGACTGGGCCACCAATGGCGAACCGGGGACTGCCGTCGCGCCCGGTGTTCCCTGAGCCATGACCGTCACACGCGTACCCGGAGCCAAGTCTGCAAGCGCGACAGGCTCGGGTCTCGTGATCGGGGTCTGAGCCGACACCGTAATGGCGACTTCCTGGTTCTCCCCCGTGGTTAGAAACACCGTCAGGCCATCAACGCGGGAAACCGTTCCCACGGTCATCCGCCCACCCGGCCCGCCCTGACCTCCGAACCCTCCGGTCTGTCCGGCACCTCCCGGTTGAGGCGTACTCGCGCCGATTGCACGCGCTCCCGACTGCCCGCCCGCCCCCACCGGCGATGCAAGCGCAGCTTGGCGCTGACCATACGTCATCCCGGCAGCAAAGGATCCGCCCCATCCGAGGCCGAATACCGCCACGATGATCAGTAGGTTCCGAAACATTCCCAAGCATCCTTCCGAGTTGACGGTGCCAATCCCCTCAGGGAGGCTCGCCCGCGACTGCCAAACCTACTCGTAACGCAGCGCTTCAATGGGGTTGAGGCGCGATGCTTTCACCGCCGGATAGACCCCAAAGAACAGGCCAATGCAGGCCGAGACAGTGAATGCAAGCAAGACAGCGTCTAGCGAGATCACCGTGGTGAGGGTCTGACCGCCCCCAAACGAAATGCCGTTCAATAGACTGGCGCCCCCGCCCCCAAGAGCTATCCCGATGCCTCCCCCAAGGACGCTCACGACCGTTGCCTCAATAAGAAACTGCGTGAGGATGTCGCGACGCTTAGCACCAATCGCCTTCCTGATCCCGATCTCGCGGGTGCGTTCGGTCACTGAAACGAGCATGATGTTCATGATCCCGATGCCACCGACAAGCAGGGATATTCCTGCGACCGCCCCGAGGAATAGGGTGATCGCCCCGGTTATCTGGGTGGCGGTATTCAGGATGTCCTGTTGACTGCGGATCGTGAAGTCGTCCTGAACCACCCGATGCCGTTCTCGCAGCAAGTCACCAATGTTCTGGACAGCCAGGTTCGAGGTCTCGATCTTTTCGTCGGCGAGTTGAACGTTGATCGAGGAGACTGTGAAACCACCCCGTGAAGTTCGCGCCCGATTGAGCCGGGTCATCTGGGTCGTGCTGGGCACCAGGACGATACCGTCCTGACTGCCTCCAAATCCGGATCCCTTGGGTTCAAGGACCCCCACTACGCGCAAGTTGGCCGCCACGTTCTGCTGGTTCACCCGAATTGTCTGGCCGATTGCATCGCCTTCGCCAAACAGGAGGGTCTTGGTGTTCGCACCAAGGACGGCAATGAGCGAACGGCTGTCAACCTGTTCCCTAGTTATGAACTCGCCGATTGCGGCGTGAAAATTGCGCACATCCTCGTAAGCGGGAGTCACGCCTGTTACCCGTACATTCGTGTTCTGGCCATTGGCCACCACCTGGGCGAACCCACCAGACTCCGGCGCAACGCCTAGCACCTCGGGTACGCGACCGGACTCGATAATTGCCAAGGCATCCTCATACGTGAGGGTCGGTGCACTACCGGCCTGTGTACGGACGCCACCTTGGTTCTGCGCACCGGGGCTGACAAACAATAGGTTAGACCCAAGTGCCTGGATCTGCGCCTGGATGCTCGCTTGAATCCCACGGCCAATCGACATCAACGCAATGACCGCCGCGACGCCGATGATGACGCCAAGCATCGTCAATGCGGCGCGCAACTTGTTCGCACCAAGCGCTCGCAATGCCATGCGCACGCTTTCGAGAAATCCCATTGTTGTCGTCCCTCACCGATGCTCAGACCGGCGTTTCAAGCGGCTCATGGATCGCGCGCGCAATCCGCTGATCTTCCACCGGGATCGACAAGTCGCTTGCGATCCGGCCATCTGTCAACCGAATGATGCGCCGCGTGTGTTCTGCAATGTCCTTCTCATGGGTCACGAACACAACAGTGATCCCCTCGCGGTTGAGTTGCTGGAAGATGGCCATGACTTCCTCGGAAGTCCGGGAATCGAGGGCACCGGTCGGTTCGTCGGCGAGGATGATGGCCGGTTCACCTACGAGTGCCCGTGCTATCGCTACGCGCTGCTGCTGGCCTCCAGAAAGCTCGGTCGGACGATGATGCGACCGATCAGCGAGGCCAACGCGATCAAGCGCCGTCAGCGCGCGTTTCCGTCGCTGAGATACCCCCGCGTACAGCAATGGCAGTTCCACCTGCTCAAGTGCCGACGTACGCGCAAGCAAGTTGAATTGCTGGAAAACGAATCCGATCTTCTTGTTCCTGATCGAGGCGAGCTCGTCGTCATCGAGCTGACTCGTCTCGGTTCCGTCAAGCCAATACGTCCCTGACGTCGGCTGGTCAAGACATCCAAGGATATTCATCAGGGTCGACTTGCCCGAGCCGCTCGGGCCCATGATCGACATCATCTCGCCCGTTCGGACCTCAAAGGTCGCGCCATTCAGCGCCCGTACGATCACGTCACCCATCTGGTAGGCCTTGCACAGTCCGTCGGCCCGGATGACAACAGCAGGTGGGTTCGTTACTCCTGCCTGTTCAACGTCACGCTGCATGGCTGTCTCCTGGGTCGGCTGTTGACCTGGTCCCTGTTCAAGGGGAGGTGTGCACGGTGGTGCGTCGGTTACACGACGGACGCGGTCTGCGTACTTGAGTGTGAGAGGCGCAGGCCCTAGTCCCGACCACCTGGAATGCCGCGTGAGGGCCCCCCGCCTCCACCCGGACCACCAGCACCGGGCGCACCAATTGACGCCACGGTGGTGCTTGGAATGATGACCCGCTCGCCAGCAACGAGGCCACCGGTGATTTCCGTCTGCTGATCGTTGGCGAGTCCGACCTGTATGGTGCGCACTTCGGTCTTGCCCTCAGGCAGTTGCACGGTCACGGTCCGGTTTCGTTGAACCAGCTTGATTGCCCGGTTTGGCACGACCACGACGTTTTCCCGGCTCGCAATGACGACCTGCGCTGTCGCAGACATTCCGGGACGGATTGCCGCCGTGTTGCCTGGGTCAAGTTGGACCTGCACCTGATAGTTCACGACCCCCTGCTGGACGGTGGCGGTCGGTGCGACCACGATGACCTTGCCAGGAAAGCGCGTGCCGGCAATGCTTTCAAGAGTGACGGTTGAGACTTGGCCCACCTTGATCTTGCCGACATCCGTCTCGTCGACGACGACGTCTATTCGAAGGATCCGAGTGTCGGTCAGGGTCACTGTCGGAGTGCCTGACCCAACTTGCTCTCCAATGTTGCCCGCGGTGGCGGACACAACCCCGTCAAACGCCGCGGTCAGGATCGCATTCGACAGGTTCGATTCGGCTTGTACGACCCCAAGTCTCGCCTGTTCCACCGCTGCCTCGGCAGACTGGATCTCCCAAGTGGTGGACCCGGCAAGTTTCAGGTCGAGCTGTGCCTGCGCTTGCCGGAGCGATAACTCAGCATTCCGGATGTCGAACGCATTGGACGTGAGAGCTCGGTCAAGTGACATCACGGCTTGCGCGTACGCCTGACGCTGGGTCTGCAGATCGTACGGGGTGGGATTGACGAGTTTCTCAAGGGAGGTCTCCGCCTGGACCACGGACTGCTGCGCGCCGAGGAC
>BJHB01000081.1:0-10330 GCA_014191415.1 Chloroflexota bacterium | reverse complement strand
GGTGGCGGCGGAAATCATCGCCATCGGGGGTGACGGTGTGGCGGTGGTGGAGGTGCCACCGGCCCGCTACAACACGATCTACCGGGATGTCACCCGGCAGGGACGCAACCTGAACGACCTGCTGGCTTGGGGGCACGCAAAGGCGATTGGCGAGGTGCGCAAGACCCACCCCGCGGCCTACGCGCTGGTAGACCGGTTCGGGGACCGTCGGCATCTGGATGGTGCACTTGCCCGGCAGGGTGAACCCCCGCTGGAGGTGATGCACGCGCCACGGGCAGAGTCGAACCTGGCGGTCGCGGCGGCTTCGATCCTGGCCCGGGCACGGTTCGTGGGATGGTTTGCCGGGGCATCGCGCCGGTGGGGACTGCGACTGCCGTTGGGGGCATCCGACGCGGTGATTTCGGCGGCCCGCGCGTTCGTGGCGACGCATGGTGCGGACACACTCGGCGAGGTGGCGAAATTGCACTTCAAGACCACGCAGTCGGTGGTGCGCTCGCCCCCGGAATGATCGGGTGGGGGTGGGGAAACCATTTGGGGAATATCACTACTACCACCCCGCCCCCCGGGTTTTTATGCTCGCTGCGCTCACGGGCCCGGTCTTGGTGCGATGTCGCTCGGAAGTCGGGGACTTGCCTGATGCGTGCACATGCGGGCGCGCCTACGCTCCTTGTGCCACGCGAAGCGATTGCAAGTCGGATTTCGTGGGGTGAAGGAGACGGTGATGCGCGCGACGATTGACCCCCCACGAACGGTTCTGGCAAATGGTGCGGAGACGATGACGGCGACAGACGCCCCGGAACTGGCTGGTCCCCCAGCGGTGCGGCCGGTGATTCTCCCGCTTGACGGGTCGGCGCTGTCGGAACGGGCGCGCCCCTGGGCTGTCGCAATCGCGCGCACCCGCCAAGCTCCCGTCATCATGATGGGGGTGGTTGACGCGTATCAGGCTTCGTCACTCGGTTTGGCGGCCTCTGCGGGGGTCCCTCTCTATAACTCGATGGTGCCGGATGCCTTGCGGGAGGTCACCCAATATCTTGAGACGCAGGTTGGCGCGTGCGCTGCGGTCGCGCCGGACGTTCACACCCAGGGACTTCTCAAGATCGGTGATGCCTCGCGGGAAATCCTGAAGGTGGCGTCGGAACTTGATGCCCAGATGGTGGTCTTGACGACTCACGGGCGCGGGGGCGTGGACCGGCTGATCTGGGGAAGCGTTGCCGAACAAGTCGTACGTAACGGGCACGTCCCAGTTCTGCTTGTCCGCCCGTGGGAACATCCGGTGCCGGAGTTGACTTCGGAACATCCGGGATGGCGGGTGCTTGTCCCTCTTGACGGCACCAAGCTTGCCGAGACGTCGCTCGCGGAGGCAACGCGTCTTGCGGTGGGTGGAGAGCTCCTGCTTGTTCGCGATGTGGTGTCGGGGCACGGCGATTGGTCGGACGACCTGACGGAACCACTTGAGGCTACCGATATGGCCAAGGTGTACCTGGATGGCGTTGCAAACCGATTGCGTGAGGATGGCATCCGCGTGCGGACCTTGGTGCTGACGAGGCCGGTGGTGACGGATGCCATTTCTGAGGTCGTGTCTACCGAGGCTATCGACCTGATCGTGCTGGCGACGCATGGCCGGGGCGCCATCGGTCGCCTGTTGCACGGCAGTGTGTCGGACGCACTTGTCCGTCACGCGCCGGTGCCTGTGCTGCTGATCCATCAGGCCCCTGAAGTACCCGCCAGCTGACCACTTTCGGGCGAGACCCGCGCAGTCTCCGTATCGGAGGTGCCTCATGGGTGTTGCGAATACCGGAGAAGACGGTCGGGACACGGTAGATCAAGGTTCTGGGGAGGGCCAAGCGAAGCGTAGAGAAATCAGGGGCGATGGGGAGGGTGATGGGCGCCGACCCGAGGCATCGCTGCGGTTCCGGTCGGCACCGTCACCGAACCGCGGTGGTGTCTGCCGGATTCCCGGCGATGTGCGGGGGATCGTGTTGCACTCGACCGAGGGATCGCTGGAAGGCGCGTTGCGCACTTTCGCCATGCAGGGTGGGGTGAGCGCCCATTACGCCATTGATCGTGACGGGACGGTGGTAGGGATCGTGCCGGAAGGTGATGTGGCGTTCCATGTGGCGGCGTTTGGCAACCGGCCCGCCTTGAACCGCAGGCGACCGGCGTGGCTTGTGCAATATGACGGACGGTTCTCAGCGGTGAATGCCTGCACGGTCGGCATCGAACTGGTTGGGTTCGCCCGAACTGGGTTCACTGAGGCGCAATATTCGGCACTCGGTGCCATGTGTGCCGGAATCGCGATGCGGTGGGGGGTTCCTGCAGATGCCGACCGAGTGGTGACGCACGCGTCGCTCCAGATGGACAGGTCGGATCCTGGAGATGCATTTGACTGGGATGCCCTGTGGGGCGCGGTGAGGATCGCGTCACCGGGCGGGATTGGTGGTTGGTCCGAGGGTGACCGAGAGATTGTGGAGGTGGTGCGGGCACTGGGTGCCGATGCCTCCGGCGTGCGTGGATGGATCGAACGCCTTGGCGCGTATGAGGCGTCGTCGAAATCCGGAGCCTTGGAAGACCGCGCGTAACCCCTAGCCCGCTTCCCTACACCCCCACTCCCGATGCGACGGGAGTGGGGGTGGGGAGATGCCTGACTTTGAGGCTTACAACCACCACCCCACCACTCCGCCTAATTTATATGTTCGTTCCTCACAAAAGGCCGATTTGGCGGTCGATCTCGGCCTGGTACTCGTAGGCGGGGCCGTGGGAGGCCTGCAGGAGTTCGTCGAGGGTCACGGCCCGGCCGAGACGCCCGGATTCGAAGGCAGCGTACGTCAGCGCCACGTCACGACGTCCTTCCTCACCGCTGACCTCGGGCGTCGCGCCAGTGCGGATGCACTCACCGAGTTCGAAGAGTTCCAGCGCCATGATCTTGGCGTCGGTCGCATTGAACTCGAACTCGTAGGTCCAGACGCGTTCGCCGCCGAAGAGTTCGGCTGCGAGTGGTTCCAGCCGGTACGACGGGGCATGTTCGAGGATTTCCGCTCCGGAGATTGGGTCGTGGCCGGTGAGGTGCAAGGTGACCGGTTTGCCATTTCGGTCGCCGGGGGAGTCGATGGATCCCTTGCTGCCGTAGACGAACCGGCCAGACTGGCCACGCCCGTGTCCGGCATGGTCATTGACCCAGTGCGCGACAGTGCCACGTTCGAACCGGAGGTGGGCGTAGATGGCGTCCTCTCCGGTAGGTTCGATGGTGTCCGGAAATGAGTTGACATAGCGGGCGTAGAACCCGCCGGGACCGGACGAACGGGTGTTGTGGCGGACCTTCTCGTGCAGTCGCGTCTCGCCGTAGACCGTCGCGACTTCACCGAGGTAATACCGAAGCATGTCGGCGTGGTGGACGCCCTCATCAAGGGTGATCGCGCCGGTGTGCTTCATGTGGCGCCACGGGGTGATGACGATGCGGTCGGCACCTCCGATGGTCGTCTCGATCATCAGGCGCGGCTCGCCGATGGCACCGTCGTCGATGAGGGCACGTATGAGGCGATTGATCGGGTCGCGCCGGAAGTTCTCGGCCACGGACAGCACGCGGTGGCGCCGCGACGCTTCGGCGAGGAGGATGTCGCAGGCGCCGGTCGTGATGGCGAGGGGCTTCTCGCAGAGGACGTGGAGGTCCTGCTCGAGGCAGGCGAGGACGGCGCGGTGGTGCGACCCGGTATCGGTAGTGACATCGACGGCCTGCACATCGGGCATGGCCGCCTTCATCTCGGCGACGGACGCGAAGGCGCGCACTTCGATGCCGTAGAGGTCGTGTGCCTCTGAGGCGTAGAACTGGGCGGCCTCAAGGTTGGTGTCGACGGCGGCGACGAGTTGCATGTTGGCCATGGAGCTGTGGTGCAGGGCCCCGAACCCGCGCAGGTGTCGGCGCCCCATGCCCCCGCATCCGACAGCAGCGTACTTGATCTTCGTGTCTTGCGTCATCGTGCTTCCTCTCCTGTGCGCATCCAACCGTGCGCTGTCGGCTGACATTCTGTTCACTCGAAGCGCGAGTTCGACACCCCACGCTTTGCTTTTCCACCCCATCAGCCCCATCGCCCCACCCCGCCTGATTTAAATGGTCGCTACGCTTCGCTAAGCCCAATCGCCCATGATGAAAATACGCTTCGCTGTGATCTTGGAGCTTATGTGTCGTGCGTGGGTCATCGCGTTCTGGGATGGTCCAGCCAGACTTTTGGCAGAGTACCACCGTTGACGGATCGGTGGTTCGCGCCCGTGTTGACTGGGATGGGAGCCTCTGGGGACGGGTGTCCCTGCCGGGTCCGAGACCGGATGCCCTGCCCTCTCCATCGCCCCTGATTGAAATGCGCTGAGTTGGCCGGGGCCTAGAATTGGTGGGGGTGCTGGTGACTTCCACCTTGCCCTTCCCGTCCGCCGTCCTGAGATGCCGGGTGGTGACTGTCGCGCTCGCTGGTAGTTCGCATGATGGACGACTCGGATTTGCTACCTCAGAATCATCGCCCCGCCTACGAGGGTGGGCGTCTGCCGTTGATGCGGGGTCGGACCAAGGTCAGTGAACTGTCGACGTACTGGGCCACGTTCTGGAGTGTGGTGGCAATCATCCTGTCGGTGCTGCTGCTCGTGGCCTACGGTGCGATCATGCGCTACATCAAGGTCTCCCAGTCGCTCGACCGGCTCGAACGGTCGGTCGGATTGCTTTCCAAGGGGCTGGAAGTGGGTGGCATCTCCCGGATTGCCGACGATGCGTGCCTGGAGGTGGCCCGAAGCCAGTCGGAGGTAGCGCCTCTCGTCTGGGTGATCCGGTCGGTTGTCGAACCATCGTGGCCGTGGTTGGAGCCGGCCATGCAATCGGTCTGGGCGGAACGCGCCGCGCAAGTCACGAGTTGGATGCAGGTGCCGGCCCTGGCCGAAACCGCGGGTGCCCTGTGCGACGGCGTGCGGTATGCCGTCCGTGGGGCAGTTACCAACCGGCTTGGCACCGATCAGGCGGCGGCGTCTGCCGATTTGGCGATGGCAGAAAGCCGGTTCGAAACGGCACTGACCAGCCTGGCGATGATCGACCCGGGCGTAGTGGAGCGAGTTCCGCAGCTGGTGCGTGGCGCATCGTATCTTCGGATCATGAAGGGCCTGGTGTCTGGGTTGGGTTTCGCCGCTCCCGATCTCGCGGGGCTACCGGATATCGGGGCGCGTCTCGGTGTGCTGTCGCTTGACGGCGCGGGTCGCCCGGTCACGATTGTCATGGCGGTAACGGTCGCGCAATCGGCTGAGCAGTCCGTGCCGGCGATGGTGATTGCGCGGGTCACGGTTGAGAATGGAATGGTCGTAGCCCGCGAGATCCGTGAGGCATCGGCGTGGTCCCGGGACGGTGGGGGTCGTCGTCCGGCACCTGTGGGGATGACGATTGCCGGTGGTGGGGTCTTGCCACCCGGGTCGCCGTGGCCGTTGGAGGCCTTTGACTGGTGGATCGATTTCCGGTCGAGTGCCCTGCAGTTTCTTGAACTCTGGCGCGATGCCGGCCAGGATGCATCGATTGTCGATGGGTTGGTTGCGCTGGATGCCCGCAGGTTGTCCCACGCAGATGGTCAGACGGGGGATGCCTCCATGCGGGTGGCTAGATTGCTCGACCGGATTGGCCTTCGAGAGGGTTCGGTAATCGAGATTGGCGTCGGGGTTGATGAGGGTTCGAGTTCACACGGTCTCGGTCTGCTTGCAGCGGCGGCGAACCGTGGGGCGTTGGTGGCTTGGTTCCGTGACCCGGAACTCGCCAGATGGGTGCGTTCGCATGGGTGGGATGGTGGACTTGAACCCCTGGGTGGCTCGCCCATCCAGTTGGTTACCGCCGATGCCAGTGGGGCCCGGGGCAGACGGGTGTCGGTTGCGTCCGCGGAACAGGTTGCCGGAGGCATCCGGGTGGATATTCCGGGGACATTGCGCGGGCATGTGCGTGTGGTCTTGCCACACGGGCTTCTGCCGGGAGTGACCGATCGGATGTCGGTGACCGGGTTGGTAGCCGCACCCGAGCGAGTGCGTGAGGGTCAGTCTGATGTGGTGGGGTTTACCGCCTCGCAAGATGTATCGGCGTCGGGTGCGAACGTTCCCGTTGTCATCAGTTGGTAGCGGACGGTCAACTGCTTAGCAGGGCCACCTTCGCTACTGGTTGAGAGGATGGCTGGCGTCATCGTCACCTATTCCTCGATGGCCCGTTTGGCGCGCCAACGTTGCAGCCTACCCCAGGTGAGCAAGGTGAGGCTTGCAACCACGAGACCCCCGAGGATTGCCAATGTCTGGGGGGATGTCCGGGGACGTGACACTCCATCGATCGGCAGGTCGATGTCGGGCGTGGGCAGCGGCCGTGCGGTTGGCATGGCCAGTGGGGAGTCAGGTTGCGCACCTGCCCGGACTTGCGCCGGAGTCGCTCGGCCGTCTTGCAGTTGATCACGAATGCCGCCTGAGGGTGGAACGACTGCTGCGGTCACCACCGCCTGTGGCGTCGCGGGCAATGTCTGTGCGCGGCTGTCCAAGGGGAATGCAAGTGCGAGGAAGAGGGCGCTGATCAGGACGGAATTCGCGACGGCTCGCCCTCGGACGACGTCGCGGATGGCAGGTTGCGATGGAGAGTCTGGGTGCTTCATTCGCTGTGGCGCGGCATTTTCGTATGAATTGTCTAGTGGACATGACAGAAACAGGCTATAGCACAACGATAACGCCAGTTTTTGGTTGCGCACTGGCCGCAGACTCATGCTTGATGGCGAGATACCGATAGTTAGGGGGAGACCAAACGCGCAACTGACGGAGCTGGACACTGTGGCCGCAGTGACCAGTGACGGCGCGGACGGACCGACGCACAGGGGTTCGCCAAGGACGGCGGCTCCACACGACACCAAGGAAGGACAGCGGCCATGCCATTGCGGATCAACTACAACTACGAGTCGGTATCGGCTCAGCGGAATCTCTCAGGCACCCAGAGCAGTTTCTTCAAGGCGATCGAGCAGCTTTCGAGTGGCCTCCGGATCAACAAGGCGTCCGACGATGCTGCGGGACTTGCGGTGAGCGAGAAGCTGAAGAACCAGGTGCGTGGTCTTAACCAGGCGCAACGGAACGCCCAGGATGGCATCAGCCTGATCCAGACGGCGGAAGGTGCACTGAACGAGACCCACTCGCTTCTTTCACGGATGCGCGAATTGGCGGTGCAGTCCGCGAATGACACCTTGAGCAATTCTGACCGTGTTCACTTGCAGGCGGAAGTCAACCAGTTGCTCAGCGAGGTCGACCGGATCGGGAATTCGACGCAGTTCAACAATGTCGTGCTCCTGAACAACAACACGGCAGTCGGATCGTTCAAGTTCCACATCGGAGCTAATGCCGAGACGACCTCGATGGTTGGCGCGAACGAGGTGAGCCTCTACAGTTCCACGCTGAACGCGACGGCGTCTGGGTTGGCTATCACGACGGTGAGTGTTTCGACGCAGTCATCATCGAATGCCGTCATCTCGGCGCTCGATGCCGCGGTGGAGACGGTAAGCACGCAGCGCGGGTTGATGGGTGCCATGCAGAACCGGCTCGAGCATTCGATCGAGAGCCTTGGTGTGGCATCGGAGAACGCTGGCGCTGCGAATAGCCGCATCCGTGATGCGGACGTGGCGAAGGCGGTGTCTGAGATGGTGCGGACGCAAATTCTGCAGCAGTCAACGATGGCCGTCCTTGCACAAGCGAACCAGGCACCGCAGATGGCGCTGCAGTTGCTCAAGTAGTCAGTCCGGTAGCGCAGGGACGTGGCCGCGTCGCCCTGCCAATGCTCGAACGATCAGAGCGGGGGTACCTCGACGGGGTACCCCCGCTCTTTGATTTTGTCCGCCGTGGACAAGATGGCCCAGGCGCCGATCGTCTGAGCAAGTCGCTAGTAGTCGGACAACCTATGGCCCTCCTGTCTCACAGTCTGGGGCCGCGGAGTGTCAATGCCCCTAAAGAGATTTGAAGAATTGTCGAAGATGTTTGTGAAGTCTCAACGAAAGTCACGGTCGCAGTGACAGTGGAGAGACGGCAGAACCGGATGCAAAGGATTGCGCCGGTGCAGAACACCAGGGAAGGATCTCGTCAATGGCTCTACGCATTAACTACAACTTCGAGTCGATCTCGGCGCAACGGAACCTCGCCAGTACGCAGGTCAGTTTCTTCAAGGCCATCGAGCAACTCTCGAGCGGATTGCGGATCAACAAGGCTTCGGACGACGCTGCCGGGCTCGCGGTAAGCGAGAAGCTCAAGAATCAGGTGCGTGGTCTCAACCAAGCCCAGCGGAATGCGCAGGACGGGATTTCCCTTCTACAGACTGCCGAAGGCGCCCTGAATGAAACACATTCCTTGCTCGGGCGTATCCGTGAGCTTGCCGTCCAGTCTGCGAACGACACGCTCTCTAACTCCGATAGGCTCCATATCCAGGATGAGGTCAACCAGCTCCTGTCTGAGGTTGATCGGATTGCGAACTCGACCCAGTTCAACAAGATCAGTCTTCTGAACGGCGGTGCTTCGGCGGTGAAGTTGCACATCGGTGCCAACGTTGAGCCGACGACGCTTGATGGTTCAAACCAGATCACAGTGAGCATCTCGGCTTCCGGCACAACCTCTTTGGCCACGGGCGGTATTTCAACCCTTGGCACGAGTTCGACCTATACGGGTTTGAACTCTCTGGTCGCACAGTCTTCCGCGAACACCGCGATCAGCCAGCTGGACGCCGCGATTGAGACCGTGAGCACCACTCGTGGTCAAATCGGGGCGTACCAGAACCGCCTTGACCATATGATCGAAAGCCTTGGGGTTGCCTCCGAGAACGCCGGCGCTGCCAATAGCCGTATCCGCGACGCGGACGTGGCGAAAGCCGTTTCGGAGATGGTGCGGACCCAGATCCTGCAACAGTCGACGATGGCAGTTCTGGCTCAGGCAAACCAGGCACCGCAGATGGCACTCCAACTCCTCAAGTAGTCAAGCAGAACTCACTCGTCGATGGGTGACAATGGTTTACGAGGGACCGCTCGAGAGGGCGGTCCCTCTGTTTCGTTGGTGACCTGATCCCGGCGCGTACGGCGCGAATCCAATCATGGAAGCCAGAGAGGTTCCGATGAATCGCTTTCCGAGCGTTGCCCTTGTTGTCACATTGTTGGTGACGTCATGCGCACCGAGTGACCTGGTGACACGGACCAAGCTCGTCCCGAACCTTTTCCCAACCGAATGGCGCCGGGAAACCATACTCACGTGCCGCCTGGAGCACCCTTCTGCGGACCCGGCCTACTGTGACTGCGTGATGGAAGCAATTCAGCGGCAGTGGACATGGAAGCAGTATCAGGAGCGAGTCCAGGCGGGGACGATTGAGACCGACCTTCCCACGATCACGCGCCACTGCAAAATGTAGGCGCCCGCATTCCACATCGGTTTCCGGATTGCAGGTTCGTCAGGAAATGCGGGACTACTCCATCTTTGGCGCTAAGCTGTCCAGAGTTATGGGAACTGCTCCACCGAGATTTCTCTCTTGAAGTGTTGCACCTGCGTTTGATCAACTGTCGCTGATTTTGCGGTACCGTGAGTATCTCATCGTTGATACCTGCGACTCTGTTGACAAAGGGGTCGAGCCACCTGATCAATTCAGACACACCAGTTGAATTCGGCAGATTTTCGGTGCCTACAGGGAGCCAATGGTCCGTTCGATGCGGTCGCAGGACATGGCGTGACACCACATGGCCTCTGCAAGTTCGATGGGCGCACGCACTTGCCTAGTCATTTCTTGGATGAACAAGGCGACCGCTCATCCACTCTGAGCGAAATCCGTGGCTTGGCAGCCAAGGTGCGTTCCAGTTGCCTAGTCGAGTATCAGTGATCGGCGCTATTTGTTTCGCGCCCTCCCACCGGAAACGCAATCACTTCGGTCTGGATCCTGCAGTAGGCGGTGTCGCACAGGCGTCCGAATTGATCGGGAGGAGGCAACTCCAAGTCCCAGGTCTGCAGTCTACGTTGAGCCAAACCTTGGCTAGCCGACCTGCTGTGAGGGCGGATTTAGAGTGACGGTGGCGCCTACCCCCCGACGACCCTAGACAATCATCAACCATGCCTGAAGGGGATCTCGAACAAATTTGTGTCCTCGATGGTTCATCTCTGCGCTGCACCACTACGGACCAGATATTCTCCCCAATCCCGGATGGAGATTTCCGAACCCACCTGTCACGTCGATGGTGACTTGCTTGCTTCATGGGCTCATCGAGTGCGTAGCCTAGGTCGAATTACCGTTGACCTTTTTGCAATCTTTCGAGTAATTCGGCGTCTAGGCTCGCGCCTT
>BJHB01000080.1:0-10344 GCA_014191415.1 Chloroflexota bacterium | reverse complement strand
CGGTCCCCCGCCGGTGACTGGGTGACGTCCCACGAAGTTCAGGCTCCAGCAAAACACGATTGCAACGGCCATGCCGAACCGTAACGCAGGTTCCGCCTTTTCGAACATGCTCGCCAGCCTCTGCCCAAGATCGTGAAGCTGTTCTTCCTCGTTCAGCCAAGTGGGGCCCTCGTGTCTGTTGCGCGCCCCGGCGCGATGTGATGACCGGGTGACTGGTGGGTAGGCCTGCTTACGATTGGTAGTTGCGTTGCCTGCCCTGCGCGCTCCCCCCTCTTTGGGAAAGGCACTTCTGCCAGTCATTAGTCCGTTTTCGGGCAAAAATGACGTAGGTGTCGCAGATGTCGCGTTCATGCCTATCCTGTCCTTGGTGAGATTTTGGGGTGTGAGCGTCGTGCCGCACCCGGTGTCATAAGTAGAACGGGAGTTCTAGAACAAAGTTTCAGTACACCTGCACTCCCAACGCTTTGCCTCCGATGCTTCATCGACCCTTGGCTTTCGTGCCACTCACGGATTGGCATACTCGGGCGGGAATTCTGATGTGCGGACAGGATGTCGCCCGGGGAGACAAAGTGTGATGGCGTCACGACGTTTGCGGGTGATCGGGCTGATTTCCGGGACATCGGCCGATGGGATCGACGGTGTGTGCGTCGAGTTGCCCGCGTCGCCGTCACTTGCCGACGTCCGCAGCCTGGTGCATCACCATGTACCGCTCACGCCCGGGCAACGCGATGCTGTCTTCGCGTCGTTCCATACGGCAACTGCGACGGCAGATTTCCTGTGTCGCCTGAATGCGGACCTTGGGGAGTGGTTCGCGTCAGCGGCGCTCGAGACAATTGCGAACGCCGGATTGACCCCGGGTGATATCGATGTTGTGGCATCGCATGGGCAGACCGTCTTTCATGATCCGCCCGTCCGGGCTGGCGATTCGGGAAGCACCCTTCAATTGGGTGAGCCGTCGGTCATCGCCGAACGAACCGGTGTGACGACCGTTGCCGATTTCCGCGTCCGGGACATGGCTGCCGGGGGCCACGGTGCGCCACTAGTCTCCTTCTTGGATGACAGGCTGTTTCGCCTCGCCGACACCACCAGGGTGCTCCTCAACCTTGGTGGCATCGGCAACATCACGGTACTTCCACCTTTTTCACACGGTGCCGATGCACCACGCATCGCGTGCGATACCGGGCCCGCCAACATGGTGCTTGACTGGATCGTGTCCGAACTGACTGGCGGTGCCAGTCGGTTTGATGCGGGTGGGCGGCTGGCGTCGGCAGGGGTTGTCGATGAGGTGTGGTTGCGGGATCTCCTTGACGACGACTACTTTCGTGCGCCGGCACCGAAGACAACCGGTCGGGAACGTTACGGGGCGCAGTACGCCGCGCGAGTGCTGGCTGAAGGTCGCGGTCGCGGATTATCCAACAACGACATCTTGGGGACCGTTACCGCGATGACCGGAGCGACGGTGGCATCGGACATCGTCCGCAATGCGCCCGATCGTGCTCCGGTGGTCGAGGTGGTGGCAGGAGGCGGTGGGGCTCGCAATCCGGCGATCATGAGCGCAATTGCGGCGCGAATTCCTGGGGTCAGGCTTTCGACGGTGGATGAATACGGGATTGCCTCGCAAGCCAAGGAGGCGCTGCTGTTCGCAATGCTTGGAAACGCGGCTATCCGTGGCAATGAGAATACGGTGGCGTCAAGCACCGGCGCTCGTCACGCGACGGTGATGGGCAAGATCGTGCCAGGGTCGAACTATCGATCGCTGATGTCACGGTTGTTTCACCCAGACGGATCCCCTCCAAGCGCCTGAGCGGATCTCGTTCCCGTGGTGTCTTACAAGAGTTGGCCCCATATTGCACTATGGTCGAGGGGAGCTATCCATGCAGACCGGAAACACGATTTCAGGCGGCACCGTGGTGGTTATCGGGATTGACGGCGGTGGCACGAAGACCGTAGCCGTCCTCGCTGACTCTAACGGTCGCGAACTGGCGCGTTCAGTGGGCGCAGGCGCAAACCTCCAGACAGTTGGGGCGGGGGTCGTGCGGGAACGGATCGGTTCTCTCATCGGGAACCTCCTGTCCAGCACCATGGGTGCGGTGAAAGTCCGTGGGCTCGCGGTCTCGCTCGCTGGCGTCGACCGACCAGCTGACATTCCGGTTGCAACTGAAGCCATTCTCGGTGCAATCGCCGACTTGACGGCAGAGGGACAATCAAGTCCCGACGCCTCGGCCGACGGCGGTGAGGGCGTGGATGCGCGGGGACTGGTGTGGGAACTTCCCGGTGGCTTGCCGATCGTCACGAACGATGCCGTGGCCGCGTTGGCTGCCGGTGCATCGACCCTTGACGGGGTGGTTGTGATTGCGGGCACCGGAAGCATCGCCTTCGGGGTGTGCAATGGTGTGCGGGCGCGTGCCGGAGGGTGGGGATCCATCCTGGGTGATGAGGGAAGTGGATATGCGCTCGGATATGGTGCCTTGCGTGCAGTCTGCCGGGCTCATGATGGGCGCGCGCCCGCGACGTCTCTCACAGGTGCGGTCCTTGCCCACGTGGGGGCGTCGACGCCTTCAGACCTGATCGGCATCGTGTCAGCGCAGACGTGGGGTGTCGCCGAGACAGCGGGGATTGCTCCAGTCGTCGTTCGTGATGCGGAAGCAGGCGATGCGGTTGCCTCCGGGCTCGTCGACGAGGCGGCTGCCGAACTCGTCGCGAGTGCGCGTGCGGTGATCGATACGCTGCCATTTGAAAGGTCGCGCGACCTGCCTATCGTCCTTGCGGGTGGACTGTGGCCGGCATCGGCAAGACTTCGGGATGGCTTTGCATCCCGATTGTCAGAACACGTGCCGCACGCTCGCCCGTCCGTATCTGCGCACGAGCCAGTCGAGGGCGCAGTCTGGCTTGCGAGGCGTGAGGCGGGACTATTGCCCCCGGGGGAAGGCGGATGACCATCGGGGACGCAACGATGCCCGACGAAGCCGACGCATTGGTCACCCTGCCGTTGGCGTCGCGCATGACCGAGGCCTCGAACCCGGATACCGCAGAGATTGACATAGTCGACACAGCGGCAGTACTCGCCATCATCAACAACGAGGACCGCAAGGTCGCGAACGCCGTGTCGGACGCACTTCCCGCCATCCAGATGGCTGTGGAGGCGATCGTGGCCGGGTGGTCCGCGGGTGGTCGCCTGTTCTACATCGGTGCCGGGACGTCTGGACGACTGGGCGTGCTCGATGCGTCAGAGTGTCCACCGACGTTCGGTGTGTCACCCGATCTTGTGCAAGGCTTGATTGCAGGCGGCGATGTTGCGTTGCGCTCAAGCGTGGAGGCGGCCGAGGACAGCCCGGATGCCGGCGCGTCGGAAATGGTTCGGTTGGGGGTAGGCAAGTCAGACGTTGTCGTGGGCCTCGCCGCAAGTGGAGCAACACCCTATGTTGTCGGTGCGGTGCGTGAAGCCCGGGCTCGTGGGGCGATCACGGTTGGCGTTTGCTGCAACCACGATGCGCCGCTTTCCCGCGCAGTCGACATCCCAATCGAGGTGATTGTCGGGCCGGAAGTTGTGGCAGGTTCGTCACGGATGAAGGCGGGAACCGCACAGAAGCTGGTCCTGAACATGCTTTCGACAGCAAGCATGATCAAGTCCGGCAAGACGTACCGAAACCTGATGGTCGATGTATTGCCCACGAACCGGAAGCTGCGTGCTCGTGCGCGTGATCTGGTGGCACGGATTGGGCATGTCGACCCGGCGAGGGCAGACGCTGCGCTGGAGGCTTCCGGGAACCGCGTGAAGCCCGCAATCGTGATGGCGAGGCTCGGATGCTCGATTGCGGACGCAGAACAGCATTTGGTGAACGCGGGCGGGGTGTTGAGACGGGTGATCGACTGATTGGAGCGAGGCCCCACACGGAGAGTTGTGAGCAATTCGGCGCCCACCCCGTTTCGGCGGGATGGGGGTAGCGGGCGGTTTGGTGGATATTGCCTATGGCACCATTACCGTCTGCAGGGACGCACCTCATCCCGTGCCACTTGTCCGAAGCGGGCAGGGGTGCCCGTGGACATTACCGTCGTACCTAGAGGTTCGTATACGCTACTCGCGTGCGCTCAGGCACGCGATGAGACCGTCGAAAGGCCCACTGTGCACGTTCCAGAGATCCTTCTCGAAGCTGACTACAACGCGATGAGCCTCCGGGCCGGAGACATCGTTTGCGAAGCCATTCGGCACAACCCGTCGATTGTCCTTGCGCTGCCAACCGGAACCACGCCCATCGGGTTGTACGCAGACCTCGTCCGGAGGCATCGCGATGAAGGGCTGTCGTTGAGTGCCGTGACGACCTTCAATCTGGACGAATATGTCGGTATCGCCATCGATGACGCAGAGGGGTACCACGGTTTCATGCGGTCACACCTGTTCGACCATGTGGATATTCCGGAGGGAGCGTGGCACCTACCTAACCCTCAGGCAACCGATGCCGGGGCGGAGGTTCGCCGCTACGAGGGTCTGATCGACGCTTCGGGAGGAATTGACCTCGCGATCCTGGGTGTCGGGGCAAACGGGCATCTGGCGTTCAATGAACCGGGTGACACGCTGACCGGGCCAACGCATGTCGCCGCGCTTGCCGACGACACGTGGCTGCGGAACTTCCCGTCACTTGCGCCACGGCTCAAGGATGAACCCGAACTCCGCGCGCGGTACTCGACCGCATACACGGTTGGGATCGGGACAATCCTGCGGGCCAGGAAGATCCTTGTCCTAGCCAGTGGCATGGCGAAGGCTTCGATCCTGGCGAGTGCAGTGCGTGGTGCGATTACACCTCGCAACCCGGCCTCGTTGCTGCAACTCCACCCAGATGTCACCTTCATACTGGATGAGGCGGCGGGTTCATGGGTGCACTACACCGCGTGACGGTAGAGGGTCGGCCAACCCCTCCTCCGTTGCGACGGGCGAGGGGAAAGGCGCGTCATTCGGGTCGGTCGAGACGGTCCATGCGTTCCGGGGCACTTACCCCAATGAGGCTGAGGACGTGTGCGAGAACCGCACGGGTGGCGGCGACAAGGGTCAGGCGGGCCGCAATAACCGCGTCCTCAACCGGTTGGCGGTCTGACGGCAGGACCCGGCAGTCGCGATAGAACGCGTTGAGCAGTGACGCAACCTCCTGCGCCAAAAAGGTGAGACGGTGTGGCTCGAGGTTTGTCGCTGCGTCGGCAACCACCTCCGGATACCGGATCAGCGCGCGCACCAGTGCAATCTCCGCCGGGTGTGAGTAGCTAGGTGGACCGTCAACGGTGAGGTGAGCGACACCTCGTTCCTCGGCAAGCTGCATGATGCTGGCAGTGCGTGCATGGCTATATTGCACGTAGTAGACCGGGTTCTCGGCGGCTTCGCGCGTTGCGAGTTCGAGGTCGAAGTCCATCTGGCTGTCGGACGACCGCGCAAGGAAGAAGAAGCGGCACGCATCCTTGCCTACCTCTTCGATCACATCGGAAAGGGCAATGATGTTTCCTGTGCGTTTGGAAAGCTTGACGATCTCATCGCCTCGGCGCAGGACCACGAGTTGGTGGAGGATGATGGTCAAACGGTCTGGGTCGATACCGATGGCCTGCATGGACGCCTTCATGCGTCCGACGTGACCCTGATGATCGGCCCCCCAGATATCGATGACCTGGTCGAAGCCACGGGTGAGAAACTTGTCCCGGTGGTAGGCAATGTCGGAAGTCATGTAGCCCGGTGTGCCGTTGCTCCGGATAAGCACGTTGTCGCGATCATCACCGAGTGCGGTACTTGAAAACCAGACGGCTCCATCCCGCTCCGACACGAACCCGCGATTACGGAGTTCATCGACGATTGCGGTGACCTCATTTCGGTCGTGCAGTGCCTGTTCACGGAACCAGACGTCGAAGTGCACGCCGAGCGCTTCCATGTCGGCACGGTGCAACGCCACCATGTGCTCGGCACCGTTGCGGGCAAGTTCAGCCACTGCATCCGCCATCGGCATGAGTTCGTAGCGTTCTCCGACCGACGCAGCGAGCGTTTGCGCGTACTCGGCGATGAATGTCCCGTGATAGCCGTCCTTCGGCACCTCGGTTTCGGGTCCAACATGGCCCCGTGCTGCCAGATACCGAGCGAGGATGCTTTGGCCGAATGCGGCAAGGCGACTTCCGGCGTCGTTGACGTAGTACTCAAGTTCAACCTGCCACCCGGATGCCCGGAGGAGGTTGCCAAGCGCAGCACCTAACGAAGCTGCCCGTCCACTTGCTGCGTGGAGACGCTCGGTTGGGTTGGCCGATACGAACTCAACCTGGATCCGGCGACCACCACCCTGATTATTGTTTCCGTAGTGACCCGCCTCTTCGATGATTGAGGCAATGCGATGACCAAGGTACTCCGGCTTCAGCGTGATGTTGATGAATCCGGCCCCTGCAACCTCCGCAGTTGCCACCATGTCGTTCGGTGGCATGGAGGAGACCAGGATCTGGGCGATTGCGTTTGGTGCCATCCGGGCGGCCCTAGCGAGGCGCATGGCCAGATTGGTTGCGTAGTCGCCGTGCTCAGGTCTGGACGGCGGTTCAACGCTGAATTCCGGCAGGGCGACTTTTGGAAGCAGACCGCTCGTCTGTGCGACGGTCGCGGCGTGCCGGATCAGGTCTGCAAGTGCTTCTCGGGCCACGCTGCTTATTGTATCTTGCCGTTCCGGTAAGTCCTCGCCTGGTAACTCGATTAAAATCGGGAGCGCAAGGCTGGGAGTTCGGGCCGGGTTGTTGCGGAGCCGGCACCGAGACGTGTGCCAAGGATGAACTGTCAATGGCGACAGGTATGCGCAGCGAGATAGCTGTTTCCCTTCAAGGACTGTCGAGAACGTTTGAGAGGCCGGACCTTGGCGTGCCCATACGGGGCCTCCGGAGGCTCTGGACCCGTCGGCCGACGGTAGAAGCCGTCGCGCTCCACCCGACGACCTTTCACGTGAACGCTGGCGGGTCAGTCGCATTCATTGGGCCAAATGGTGCGGGCAAGAGCACGACCATCAAGATTCTGACCGGCATTCTTCATCCAACGGCGGGGATGGCAACGGTCCTTGGGCATGTTCCATGGTTGGATCGGGACGCACTTTCGCGAGAAATCGCGACGGTTTTCGGCCAGAAGTCGCAACTCTGGTACCACCTTCCCGCGCGGGACTCGTTCACCCTTCTGACACGCATCCACGACCTCGATGCAGATCTGGCGCGCCGGCGTGCCGGTGCCTTGTGTGAACGGTTCGGGCTTGAAGGGTTGCTCGATCGCCCCGTGCGCACGCTGTCCCTCGGTGAACGCATGCGCTGCGAAGTCGCGGCGGCGCTCTTGCACTCGCCGCGCATCCTGTTCCTCGATGAGCCGACGATCGGACTGGACGTGATTGCGCGTCAGGAGCTGCGATCGATCATCCGGGAGTTGAACCAGCGCGATGGCGTCACGGTCTTCCTGACCTCGCACGACGCCGGTGACGTTGAACGGGTTTGCGACCGGGCGATTGTGATCCACACCGGCCGCGTGGTCTTTGACGGGTCCATCGAGACACTCCGGCGTGACTTTGTCCGGCGCAAGACCATTTCACTCGAGCTTTCTTCGCCATTTACTGGGGAAAGTCCGATCATGTCCGGCGTAGTCTCCACGCAGTTGACGCCAATGAGGTGGCAGTTTCAGGTCGACACGACCGTCGTGCCGGCTGAGACGGTTCTCGCCGGCCTGATTGGCAGGATGCAGATTGCCGATCTCACGATCACCGACCCACCGATGGAGGATGTGATCGCCGCGATCTATGGGCAGGCGTCGTCATCGGAAGCGGTGTCGTGACGTCGGTGCGGGGTCGCGGTGGGCGTGGCGTCGTCGGAATTGCGCCATATCGGATGCGGGTGATCCAGGCCTACTTTGCGGTTCATTTGCGTGATCAGATGGCCTACCTTGGCGAAGTCGCGCTCGGGGGCATCATCCTGGCCGTTTTGCTGTTCGTCCTCACGCAGCTCTGGCAAGCGACCTTTCGCTTCCAGGGTGCTGACACGTTGGGCGGATACACGCTTGCGCAAGTTATCTGGTACCTCGTTCTAACCGAGGCGTTCATCACCTCTCGGGTGGCATTCGCACGCAAGATTGACACTGATGTCCGCACTGGTGACCTCGCTTACGCGCTCGTGCGTCCGGGCGGATACGTCAGCGCTCACTTTGGCGCCTACCTTGCCGAGCGGTTGGTTCGATTTGCCTTCGCCCTACTGGTTGGCGGCGTGTTTGCCCTGCTCTCTGTCGGTCCCGTTCCGGTCGGGCCGGTGCCGCTGCTTGTCGGTCTGGCAGCGTCGTTGGTGGCCATGCTCCTTGATTTCGTGATGGTTCTCGGCATCGGATTGGGCGCGTTCTGGATCGAGGACACGAGTTCGATCTACCTGATTTACACCCGGGTCTCGATGATCCTGGGCGGGCTTCTCATCCCCATCGACCTCTTCCCGGACACGATTGGTGCCATTGCACGGGCATTGCCATTCGCGGCTATGATCCATGGGCCCGCGCGCTTGGTTCTCTCATCCGGTCTTGCGGAGGTGCCCGGTCTCTTCACGATGCTAGGTGGATCACTGGCCCTCGCGGGGGGTCTGGTCTGGTGGGAATATGGCGTGGCACGACGTCGGGTCACGGCACAGGGTGGGTGACGCGAGTGATGAACATCGTAGGGTTCACAGGGGCCTACGTGTGGGCGAACCTCCGGATTGCACTGGCATACCGTGCTGCATTCTTTTCGGCGGTACTTGGAATGGTCATCAACGATGCAATCTGGGTCGTGTTCTGGTGGCTGTTCTTTACGCGGTTCCCGAGTGTTGACGGCTATGGGTTCCGGGACATCGTGATTGTGTGGAGTATCTGTGCGACGGCGTTCGGGTTGGCCGTTGGGCTAGCAGGTGGCGCGTTCACGTTGGCCTCTCGAATAGCCCGTGGTGAACTCGATTTCTATCTCGTGTTACCCAAACCCGTGATCCTGCATCTGGTGGTGAGCCGAATGGACACCTCAGGTTGGGGAGATGCCCTGTTCGGAGTAGCGGTGTTTGCCTTCCTTGCTTCGCCGACGCCGCTGGACGCCGTCGCGTTTGTGGGATTGTCGTTAATTGCCACAATGATCTTTGTTTCGTACGCCATTGCAGTCAACTCACTGGCGTTCTGGACCGGGCGTGCCGAGACATTGTCAGATCAGTTGATCTTCGGACTGATCACGTTTGCGACCTATCCCGAGAAACTCTTCACCGGCGCCGTCAAGGTAGTCCTCTACACGGTGGTTCCGGCAGGGTTTGTGGCGTACATCCCAGTCGGCTTGTTGCACGAATGGGATTGGGGTTGGGCGCTGGTTCTCCTTGCGGGGACCATCGGGTCGATCAGTGTTGCCATAACAACGTTCACTGTCGGCCTGCGCAGATACCAGTCCGGGAACCTGACAGCGATGCGCGCATGATGCAGACCCGGACCCGCGGATTGATCCGTTGGTCCCGGTCTGTACGTGCACGTTGATGATTTGCAGCCAGAAGGGGAGTGATCGCCGGCACGCCCCGCGGATAGCGTTACGAGTGGGCGGCGACCTTGATGCTCTCCGCCACGAGGTGGCCCGCAGTCACCAAGTCGGGTTCGGAAAGCATGCTCCAAGCCAGACGGATGTACTCACGGCCGCTGCCGTCGGCGAAGAAGGCAGGCCCGCCGACGTACGCAACACCGCGGTCGCCGGCTTCCCTGGCAACTTTCACGGGGTCAACGCCATCAGGAAGTCTCATCCAAAGGAAGAAGCCTCCGTTCGGGATGCGCCAGACCGGCTTTAGTGCAGGCGCGTCGGCGAAGCCTTCCTCGAGACCACGGACCAATGCATCACGCTTGTGCCGATAGATTCCGATCAGTTGATGGATATGCGCGTCGCCGTGTTGCGAGTAATAGCCGGCGGCCAGTCGGTTTGTGAACGGACTTGCACCACCGTCCAGTTTCATCGCGTTCAGGCGGGCAATGACCGGTTCAGGGGCGAGGAGATAGCCAACGCGCATGCCTGCGGAGAGGATCTTGGAGAGGGTCGCCGACCGAACGACCCGGCCCGGTGTCGCCATGGTGTAGATGGCGGCTATGTGCTCCCCACTGAACCGGAGTTCGCCGTACGCGTCGTCCTCCAGGATGACGAAATTGAAGAGGTCGGCAAGTTCGGCGAGACGGTGTCTCCGGGAAAGGGAAAGATTGACACCGGCCGGATTGTGGAAGTTCGGGATGGTGTAGACGAGCTTTGCTGGTGTTCCGGCGTCGACGAGTTCCTTGAGCTTGGCTTCGAGGAGGTCGATGCGCATGCCGTCGTCGTCAAGCAGAATGCCGTGCACCTT
>BJHB01000079.1:0-10353 GCA_014191415.1 Chloroflexota bacterium | reverse complement strand
CGGTGACGGTGGGGGTACTGGTGGGTGTCGCGGTGACTGTGGGAGTCCTGGTGGGAGTCGCGGTGACGGTGGGAGTACTAGTTCGAGTGGTGGTGACAGTGGGTGTGTCAGTGGGTGTCGCGGTGACGGTGGGTGTGCTGGTGGGAGTCGCGGTGACGGTCGGAGTACTCGTCTGAGTGTTAGTGGCAGTTGCTGTTTTTGTCGCGGCACCTGACGATGTGATGCGGCTGAGGGTCACCGACCCGCCAGGAAGACTAGGAGCCGTGATTTCGAGGTCGATGACCCCGCTCCCAAAGGTCAACCCGCCTTCAACATTCAGAATCACGGACCCCCCAGGCCCAAGCGTCCCCGTCGGGTTCAGGACTTTCATCGCGCCGTCTGGGTAGGCCGCGGTGTGCCAGGTGCCACTACTCAGGGGACTGTTCGCCGTGTCGGCAATGCTGAAGGCGACCGTCCGTGCGATGCCTTGTTCAAGAGTGATTGCCGTTGTGGTCGGCGTGATTGCTGGAATCCCGCCTGAGGGGTTGATGGACAGTGTCAGAGGTGGGGTGTTACGTATGTATGACACCCCGGCACGACGCGCGTTCGTGGTTGATGCGAATGAGAGTGACGTCACACTCGCCGATGTGCCAGACGCAACCGCACCATTCGTGGCTTTTAACGTAATCCGAACTACCCTGAAGTATCCGGTTGCACCCGTTCCATTCGTGCCAGTCAGCTTGCCAAGGGTGATGTCGATTGTTCCGCGCGTATTGTCTGACCGCCAGTCCAGTTGCTGAGGAAAGGGGATTGGAGTTCCCGCCACGTTCGTGAGCGCATTGACTTGTAACTTCTGTTGATCGAACAGAAGATGCAGGTCAAGGGTGTCAATCTCCTGACTCCCGGCGCGGAAAAACACATCCACGTCAATCGTCTGGTTAGGGCCAAGCGTGGTCGATGTCTGTGGCACCAGTGTGAGGTCGACCGTTCCCGTAACCGCACGTGCGCGGAAACTGTCAATGGGTATGCTGGTAACCGTTCTCGACGCGGTCGTGCTTGCGGTCCTGGTCGGACTTGTTGGTGGTGCGACCGGTGTAACCGTTGCTGTTGTCGTGACTGAGATGGTGGCTGTCCCGGTAACCACCTCGGCTGATCCAGTGCCCGGGGTGACGGTGATCACGTCGGCAGTGACTGGAGGTTGATCCGGCAATGTAGCGAAGGCGAACAGTGTGGCGATCACCGCCACGATTGCCCAACACCGGACAGCAATCGACGCATGCCCCGCCTTATTCGAGGGCACGGACGTCCCCGGTTGGGACGTGCCTCGAACATGGTTGTCAGGCGTGGCCGACATGCTGCGAACCCTCAAACCCTTTGCAACCGCTGCGCCGTGGTTCCCGCCCTCCGGTATGGCACGAAGGCCGGTATCAAGACGATACCGGCAGGACTGTCCAAGGCATCGTCACCGTATCTGTTCAGGGCTCCAGATCGGCGACCTCGACCCAGCCGTAGTTCTCGGTGACGGGGTTGAAGATGAAGGTACGCGACCCGTCCTGCGGCCCGATGACGGTGAGGACGGTGCCAGCTGGCCCGACCGGACCGAAGTCGATGGCAGCCGCGGTCGGGTTGGAGAAGACACGTACATCGGCGGACCGGGTGCGTGCGGTACTTGGCGCCGACACGGCGGGCACGGTGGTGGCGGATGTGGAGGCCGTGCGTGTCGGGGTCGTGACTACCGGGGTAGGTGCAGGTGGACCGTCAACTGCGACGGTATCCGTGAGGTTGACCCAGCCGTAGTTCTCGGTGACGGGATTGAAGACGAAGAGGCGCCCCTCGAGTTGGGGTCCGATGACGGTGAGGACAGTACCGACCGGACCGACCGGACCGAAGTCGGCCGCGCCCGGGCCCTCATGGGCGAAGACGTGTGCATCCGGGTTGGTGGTGCGGACAAGCATCGGCGTGCCAGGTACCGCCGGGGCACGGGTGGGAGCAGCTGCGACTGGCGTTGTGGTGCGCGTCGGTGTCGTGACTACCGGGGTGGATGCAGGCGCAAGCTTGGTGGCGGTTGCCACAACCGGTGTGGCCGTTCGCACCGGGGTGAGGGTCTCGACTGGTGCAGGCGGGCCGGCGACGGGTTCGATGTCGGTGAGGTTGACCCAGCCGTAATTCTCGGTGACGGGGTTGAAGATGAAGGTACGCGACCCGTCCTGCGGCCCGATGACGGTGAGGACGGTGCCAGCTGGCCCGACCGGACCGAAGTCGATGGCAGCGGCGGTCGGGTTGGAGTAGACACGTACATCGGCGGATCGGGTGCGCGCGGTACTTGGCGCCGAAACGGTGGGCGCGGTGGTGGCGGATGCAGATGTGGTTCTCGTCGGCGTTGTGGCGACTGGTGTGGGTGCAGGTGGACCGTCAACTGCGACGGTATCCGTGAGGTTGACCCAGCCGTAGTTCTCGGTGACGGGATTGAAGACGAAGACGCGCCCCTCGAGTTGGGGTCCGATGACGGTCAGGACAGTACCGACCGGACCGATCAGGCCGAAGTCGGCAGCCCCCGGGCCCTCATGGGCGAAGACGTGTGCATCCGGGTTGGTGGTGCGGACAAGTTTCGGCAGCGCGCCGGAAGGCGTGGCCGGTTTGGTGGATGTCGTGGCGACTGGCGTTGTGGTGCGTGTCGGGGTCGTGACTACCGGGGTAGGTGCAGGCGGGCCGGCGACGGGTTCGATGTCGGTGAGGTTGACCCAGCCGTAGTTCTCGGTGACGGGGTTGAAGATGAAGGTACGCGACCCGTCCTGCGGCCCGATGACGGTGAGGACGGTGCCAGCTGGCCCGACCGGACCGAAGTCGATGGCAGCGGCGGTCGGGTTGGAGAAGACACGTACATCGGCGGACCGGGTGCGTGCGGTACTCGCTGCTGAAGCAGACGGTACGGTGGTGACTGTCGGGGTCAGCACACGGGTGACTGTCGGCGATGGAGTCAAGACCGGTACGTATGGCCGGACAGTACTGACATCAATCCAGGCGTAGTTTCCGGTCTCCTCGTTGACCACGAAGTACCGTTGCATCTGCTGATCGATGACCGTGTAGATGACCCCGGTGCGCCCAACCAAACCGAAGTCCACCGCTGCGGTTGTCGGGTTCGACCACAGGTGGGCCTCGGCATCGACGTTCTGCACGAGAGTCGGACGTACCGCAGTGATTGTCGGCACGGACGGCATGACGGTCGGGGTCGGGAGGACTGTCACCGTGGCAGGCGCATCCGCCGGACCGACGGCGTCGACATCAATCCATCCATAGTTCTTGGTGATCGGGTTGTAGACGTTGATCCGGAATCCGACCTGCGGTGCAACGACGGTCAGGAGAGTGAATTGCTCACCAACCGGCCCGAAGTCGATGGCATCGGCGGTTGGACCTGACCAGAGGTGTGCATCCGCCGAATAGTTGGCGACGTATGACGGCGCGAGATCGACCGGCAGGATCAGGCTTCCCCCGAAACTGTCGATGGGTTGCTCAAGGGTCTGGGTGCCTGCCCGCCCGTCGAACGTTGCGGGTGGACGCAGGTACCCGAGGAAACCTCCGGAAGGAGTGCCGTCATACAGGCCAAGCAGGTACGCAAAGGTTCCATTCCTACCATTGAGGTAGCGTCCGGGAACGGGCATTGCAACCTGCACGGTCGGCAGGGATGCGTCACCGTCAGGCTTCGGATCGGCAAGGTTCTTCAGTGGAATGCCGGTGCCATCGGCAGCGCGGACTTCGATGCGCAGGTCGAACGGCATCCCGAGAGGCGTGACACCGCCACCACCGAGGCTTCCCCGTTCCACGTCATTTGCCGTCGGTGGTGCGGGATCGAATAGCACTGTCAGGCTGGCATCCCGAGAGACACGGTTGATTGCCACAAAGACCGAGGCCGGGATGCGGACCGCCACGACGGCGTTCTCTTCGCCGACGAGGTTCGGAACCGCGAAGGCGAGGGTTACCGGACCACCGGTCAGGGTTACGGCAGCGGTCTCCTTGGCGGTGACACGGACCAATACCGGGGCCGGGCCAGGTTGGGCAGTAGCGCGGATCTCGGTGCGCCCATCAGGGCGACGTACGGTGCGGTCCGGCGAGATGATCACCGGTGCGAGGCCGCCCTCACTGAAGTCTGTCGGGATTCGCAGGCCCGAAGTCATGAAGGGCGTGAATGGAGGCAGGACGAATGGTTCCGTGACGATCACGTAGTCGGCGATGAACGGTGCAGAAAGGTCTGGGGAAGGTGGACCGATCACCGCGGTCGGGGCGATTGCCAAGACAGTCGGCACGATGACCACCGGCTTCACGGTCCCCGATGTCCCACCACTTCCGCCACCACCACCACCACCGTCGCCGTTGTTTGGCGGTGGAGGAGGCGGTGGGACAGGTGCCAAAACGAGGACTTCGCGCGTGGTCAGGACAAAGGTTCCGAGGGTCGTGGTCGAGATTGCGAACTGGCCTGTCGAGGTATCCGGAGAGGACGCCGTGGCATTGGTCATTGGCGTGTAGGCGCTGGTGATGGCGTCGAAGCGCGCGGGACGGATGTCGCTGGGTTGGGCAATTGTCTGGCCCGCCGGTGCGGTCGATGGCGCCTTGTACTTGGCAAGGTTTGCACTTGGGTAGGTGATCAGGACGGTCGAGTCGACGTTCAGTGCGCCGACGGTCTGGCCTGTCGAGGTGACGAGACCGATCCTGAAAGCATCACCGAACGGCACGAACCCGGGCAATGCTGGCGCGTTCCCGAGTGGTTCGATGGTCACCGTGACGGCCTCGGAGACGGCACCGGGGGGCAAACGCAGTTCGGCGCTGCCAAAACCGGCACGGACCTGCGCGCCGGTCTCGGGATCTCCCGGTGCACTTGCGGCGGGTGCGATCGGTGTGGACGAAGCAACGAGTGCAAGCGAGATGCCGGTCTGGTTGGATCCGGTGACGGTGACCACTTGCGGGACACTGGCGGTGGCCACGCGGCTTCCGGATGCGAGGGTGAGATCGGCGTTCGCCACGATGGTCCACTCACCATCTGATAGCCGCAGGGCGAACGACCCCGGATTGCTTCCGGTGGTACTGGTCGTGGTGCGCACCAGTCCGCTGGTTGAGGTTGCGGTGACGGTTGCGCCACCAACACGGTCGGTGCTGGTGCGGTCAACGGTACCCGAGATGACCGTGTTGGCATTCACGAATGACACGGTCAGAGGTGTGTCACTGTCGGTAACACCGGTAGGGACCGGATCAATCACCCACGCCGGGTCGCCTGCCCGACGTCCACTGTTGGTGGTTTCCGTGGTGTCGGCGAAACTGGCGTTCGCCCCATTGGCGGTAAGTATCACGCTTCCTTCGGCAACCAAGGCACTGAATCGGCCACGGCTGTTCGTCTCGGCAGCGACGGACATGGAACCACCGCTCACACTGCTAATGTCAAGGCGTATCTTGACGCCAGAGAGTGGGAATGGAGATCCATTGATCTCCACGATGGCCGTGCCCTGGATGACCCGGTTTGCCTCACGGAGGTCGATGCCAGGCAGCGCAGGTGTCACCGTGCCGGTGGCTGCCACCACGACATCGGTATAGGGCCGGTCAACATTGATGGAGTAACCCTGTCCGGCATCCGGTGAGGCGGAGAGACGCCACGTGCCCGGTGCCAGTTTGAAGGTGAAGGTGCCGGTGGCGCTACTTTCGGTGACGTAGATGACACCGGACCCGGCACCGGTGATGCCGGTGGCGCGCACGATTGACCGCAAGGCGACACTGGTGCCGGGGCTTGCATTGGTCTGGTTGGAGACCAGTTGGCCGGAGACCACGATGTTGCTCGGGGTGACAATGCGATCACCGGTCGCTGGCACGCCTGCGGTCGCGATGATCCCGGTCTCAGGGGATGGGGCCAGGAATCCGCCGGCAGTGATCGAGATGCTGAGCCGGTAGCTGCCGGGAGGCACGCTTACACGAATCTTCGCGCCATTGAATGCAATGCTGGTGCCGACATTTGTGGTCTCATCCTTGATGTAGGCCGTGCCGGAGATGCCCGCAGCTTCGGCGTCACCCAAGGGAATCGTCGCCGTTCCCGCACCGGCCTTGACCAGGGTTCGCTCGATCACGGCGGTGGCGGCGGTCAGGATGATGTCGGGAGCAGTTTCCACTCGCGTCGGTGCAACCGAGGCGGTGACACCATTGGGAGGCAGGAGCGCCGCGCTCCGCGGAATCACGGCGCTGATGACGTAGGTGCCCGAAGCGACGGTAAGCCGGTAGAGGCCATCGCCATCGGTCACGGCAGGCGTCACGGTGGCGACACCGTCCGGATGGGCCTGGACGGTCAGTCCCGCCAGCGGGGTGCCGTCAGTAAGGCGGACCCTTCCAACGAGCGTCCCCATCTGCCGCGTGAGGGGTGGCAGTTCGGTTGAACTCAAGACCAACGTGCGTCCATCAACAACCCGGATGGTCCTCGGTTCCGGGGAAATGAGGGATCCATCGTCGGGGATGAATGTCAGGACGTACACCCCGGCAGGCGCGGGGATGGACACATTCGCGCCGGTGGCCTCATCGGCACCGATCAGGACGGACCCGCCCGCCCGGGCGATGATGACTTGCCCGTCGCCGGTAAGGATTGCCGTCCCGGTGATGAGGCTTGTGTCACCGCTGACCGCGCGTTCAAGTCGGGCCTGGACGATGCCTCCGGCGGCGAGGACCCGCAAGTCAACGGTGTCGGTCTCTGGCGTGAGGGCGTCGTCATCAGTGGCGAAGCTGACGCGTCCGGCCCGGTCAGGGATCCAGTTTGCACCGGGTGACGCGATGGCAGCGACGGTGTAGTCGCCACCTTCGATGAGGACTGGGCCATAGGTTCCGTCTGGTCCGGTGATGGCGCGGACTGAGAGACCACCCGGTTGCGAGATGATGATTGTCGCTCCGGCGACGGTCGTCTGGTCAACGCGACGCACCGTTCCGGACAGCTTCTTCACCCGCAAGTTGCTGGCAAGGTAGCGAAGGGTGACGGGCAGGTTTTCGCCCCCGGTGGCGGTGAATACGGCGGTGGCACTTGTCGTACCGATCAGAGTTGCCTCGGCCTTGGCGGCGCCGGTGAGACTTGGGGTTACGGTCCAGGCATTCGCCCCGGCGGGTACGCGGACGGTGGACGTGACCTTGGTGCCAGTCACCGTCAGACCCGGTGCGACGATGGTGCGGTCAATCGTGGCGATGTCATCCGCATAGGTGCGCACGAGACCGGAGGTAGTTGAACCGACCGGCACGTCGGTCAGGCGCGACCCCCCTTGGGGTTCGATGGAAATGTGGACGATGTCATCGACCGACCCGGTTACCGGTGTGGTCACGCTTGGTGGAAGTCCCCGCAGGGTGGTCGTGATCGTATTCGGGTTGAGGGCATCCAGATCAATCGCGATGGGCCATGCGTTTCCGGTTGTTGCAAATGGTTCGGTGACACTGGCGGCGATTGTTGTCACCGGATAGCCCGGCACGCCCCCAACGGCAAGCAGGACCGGACCGCCGGTGATGGACGGGAAGGACACCAAGCCGCTACCCGACGTCACATCGTCGACTGATACGGCCGGCAGGTCACCGGCATCACGCCTTGCCCGCACAGTCGCGCCCGCGACAGGTGTCCTTCCCTTGGTTACCGTGACGGTGATGGCACGGGGCCTGATGACCCGCAAGGTCACGGTCGTGGTCGTTGAGTCTGCGTTACTGTCGGTCGCGGTAATGGCGAGGTCGTGTGCGGTGCCGTTCGGCAATACCAGACCGGCAAGGCTCACCGTGCGGGTGGCGCCCGTACCGGTAAGGGTGAGTGGGATGGGTACCCCCGTCGTTCCACGTTGACGGATTGTTCCGGTGATTCCGGTGATCGACACATCGCTGCCGGAAACGGTGACCTGCGTGGTAACCAAAGGCAACGTATTCCGGGTGACGTCCAGATTGCCAATCACCCGATTGCCGTCACCCAGGACGGTCACCGCCGGCGCGCCGGGACGCAGGGTGAACATTGTGGCGACACTGCTGGTATTGCCCAGTCGGTCGCGTCCGGTGACCCGCAACTCGTAATTCTGGGTAATGGCCGGTTCGACCGGACGCTCCAGTTCGGGTGCCCATTCGGACGGATCAATGCGGACGACACCGGCGCCGGCGGCACTGGTACCAAGCGTCGCGGGGTTGACCGTCGCCGACTTGACAATCCGGAATGCTTCCGGTGGTCCGATCTCAACCGTCTTGCGGACCTCAAACGTCGCCTGGGTGATGTCCCACGTGCCATCGGCGTTCGGATTGACCAGGATCGCGAGTTCTGGCGACAACGAACCGATCGTCTGTCCATCACTCGGTGTAGCCACGCGGAACTCGGGGGCAGTGGTATCGACAACAAGGTTGAGAGGGGTTGATTCCTGCGACTGGTTGCCGAAATCGTCAACCGTGACGACGGTGTATGTCGCGGTTGCATCGACGGTGAACGTCAGGGTGGGGAAGGTGAATCCGTAGGTGCCAGTCGCAACAAGCGTGACCGGCGCGATGATGGGCCGGTTGCCGTCCCCAACCGCATCCTTGCCATTGCGTCTCAGGCGGGCGAGTAACCCATCGGGAACGGCCTCGGCCAGTGTGCCGGCGGGAAGTTGTCCACGCAGGACCACCTGGATGCCATACAAGTCCGGTTCAGCGTCATGGGCCTTGCCAACGTAGCCAGGGTAGGTGGTGTCGCCGGGATTCAGGAGACTGGCGGCGACTGGCGGTGGCGTCACCTTTAAGGTTCGGGTGACATCAGTGCCCGGATTCCCGGCGGCATCAGTCGTACGGACGACCAACGTGTAGGTCCCGGGAACAAGGTTGGTCCCGGTCGCGACGGCGGCAGCCGGGTACCGGAATGCAAAGGTGGACGTGGCAACTGGCACTGAAACGGCATCGAGGATCGGTGTATCGGCACCAGTGCGCGTCAGGGTGATGACGAGGGTGCTGCCCGGTTCGGTCACGCCGATCACCGGGATGCTGATTGACCCCTCGGGTGCGGCGATCCGGGTCTTGTCTAGCGGGTATGAGACGTTCGTGACGGGTGTGATCGTGTCTACGACGAAACTGACCGGCAGGTCGGGGGCGACATTCGCGACGGGGAAGGCGACGTCCTCAGCCTTGACGGTCAGGGTCACGTTGCCTTGGGGCAGTGTCACCGGCACGATCCACGTGCCGTCGGCTCCGAACGGAATCGCTGACGCGAGGGTCGTCGGTGTCCCACCGTCAACCTGAGCGACGAGGGTGACCGTCCCGCCAACGGAGTTGGGAACGGTGCCGGTGACGGAGATGCGCAGGGAATCGTCGACGGTGTTGCAGTTGCCCCGGGCACGGTTGAAGATGGTGCCGATCATGACTGTCGGTGATGCGGTTGCCCCATCGATGCACGTGACTGCCTGGATTGCCGTCGGTGCCATGACTGGTGGTGTTGACCGGAGGGTGATGCGTCGCACGTCGCGCTTCTGCCCCGGATCGCCCGCGAGTTGCGTGTTTTCACCGTTGGCAACGAGGTACACATCGGCCCGGTCGGGATAGATGCGCACACCAGACCCATCGGTCGCCATCGTGTTCCAACTGACGACAGTGAACGTCGTGGTTGCGAGGGTGATCGTGGGCGATGCGATGCCGATGGAGGTTATGACCCCACCATCGCCGCTGCATTCCGGGTTCGCACAGAGGCGCCACGTGACGTCCGAGTCGATGTTCTGGGCCGAGATGCCTAGGATGGCCGGGGTCGCTGCGGTGCCGTGGATCACCGCGCCATTCTCGATGCCCGAAATGCCGAGAGAAGTGTCCGGAGGTGTGCCAGGCCCGAAGAAGACGGTCGTGAACCTTGGGGCTTGCGGATCAGCGGAGTCGTTCTCGACCAGGACATTTCCGGCGTTGTCGGTGATCGGTGCTTCGGTGGCCGACACGATTTCCAGGGTGTACGTGCCACCCGGATAGAGGGCCTTGGTCGGCGTCACCTGGATGCCGGTGACCCCATTCGGACAGGCCTCTCGGGCGGTGAACGTTACCGAACGTGCGGAAGTTGTCGATGCGGTGACAGGTGCGGGGGACACGGGCGCGGGGAGGAGGGGTGCGCAGGTCACCGTCATCGTGGCGTCGATGGCCACCGGCCTGTTGGAGATGGTCTGCAAGAGGCGGATGCGTGAACCTGGTGCTTTTCCGAAGTCGGAAGCTGCCAGGAGGACCGGTTCGGTGAAGGATGCGGTGATGACCGACGGCGGGCCATTGGGCGGTGCCACTGTCACCGGGGTCACGACACTCGTGATGTGCGGTGACTGGGTGTCGATGGCAATCCATGACGTGATCGGGTCAAGGATGGTCGTGGTGCCACCGACGACGTGTGCCGGGCCGACATTTCCG
>BJHB01000078.1:0-10358 GCA_014191415.1 Chloroflexota bacterium | reverse complement strand
CTGCTAGGTCATGTGCAATGAACAGGTAGGTCAGGCCAAACTGGATTTGAAGGTCGAGAAGGAGGCGAAGGATCTGGGACTGGATCGAGACGTCCAACGCGGACACAGGTTCGTCTAGCACGATGAAGTCCGGCTCTGCAGCCAATGCACGGGCGATGCCGATCCGTTGCCGTTGACCACCGGAAAACTCATGGGGAAATCTGCCCATTGCGCTGCCCGGTAAACCGACAAGCGCGAGTAGCTCCCGGACCCTGGCGCCCCGCTCATTTTCCGGTCGGAGATTGTGTACCCAAAGAGGTTCCGTCACGATCTGTTCGACGGTATGCCGGGGATTTAGGGACGCAAACGGATCCTGGAACACGATCTGCATCTGTCGGCGTATGGGACGAAGCTCGCCCGTCGACAGCGTTGTGAGGTCGCGACCATTCAGTCTGACGGTTCCACCGGTAATCGGTGCCAGTCGAAGAATTGCACGCCCGGTTGTCGATTTTCCACACCCGGACTCACCGACAAGCCCAAGTGTCTGCCCGCGGTCAATCTGGATTGTAAGGCCATCAACGGCCTTAACGGTCTGTTTGCCACTGCCGAACCAGCCGGTTCCAGCGAGGTGGAAATGGACCTGCAGGTTGTCGACAGCAAGCAATGGGGTGGTCGTCGCGGTCATATCGGGACACCCTGAATTCGTGTGGTCACTACGGCAAAGCTGCCTGCACGTACCGCCGATTCACGCGACGGATGTTGGCAGCGGTCACGCATCGGTCTTCTCGTGAGCACGACCGTACGCGACTGCCAGCCGGGCTGAAGTCTGGTGATCTGCGCCCGCGTCCGCAGAGGCCTTCGGTGCAGGGTTCCAACACGCCATGAGGTGATCCGAGATCCCCGTTTGGGGTAACCCGTCCGCCGTAGACAGTTCTGGTTGTTCCCGCAGACAGTGATCGGTGGCGGCGTCACACCGGGACGCGAAGGCGCACCCCGGCGGCAAATTGGTGAGGTCCGGCGGTGTTCCCGGGATGGTGAAGAAAATGCCTTTGCCTTGACGATCCAGCCGCGGAACACAGGCCAGAAGCCCGGCCGTATACCGGTGGCGCGGGTGCTTGAAAAGATCACCAGCGCTTGCGGTTTCGGCGATCCGTCCGCAGTACATGACTGCCACACGATTGCAATGGCCAGCCACGATCCCGAGGTTGTGCGTGATCAGGAGGAGCGACATTCCGGTTTCGCGCTTGATCTCGTCCAGAAGCTCGAGTATCTGCGCCTGCACCGTCGCGTCGAGGGCGGTTGTGGGTTCATCGGCGATGAGGACCGCGGGTTCACAGGCAATCGCCAGAGCAATCATCACCCTTTGACGCATGCCCCCAGAAAGTTGGTGGGGATACGCATCAAGTCGCTTCCTCGGTTCGGGGATTCCGACCCTGGACAGGAGATCAGCAGCACGCGACCGGGCGGTTTCGCCTCGCATGCCGAGATGGATTTCCAATACTTCAACAAGATGATCGCCGACGGTCATCACCGGGTTCAAGGCCGTGAGCGGATCTTGGGGGATCAGGGCGATGCGCTTTCCCCGGAGACGCGTCATGTCCCGCTCGGAAATCGAGAGCAGATCACGACCCTCGAACTCGATGCTGCCGCCATCTATCTTGCCCGGAGCAGGCACGCTCCTAAGGAGTGACAGGGCGGTAACGGTTTTGCCGCAGCCGCTTTCTCCCACCAGGCCTAACGTCTCACCAGCATTCAGGGTGAAGGAAACGCCGTCAACCGCACGGACCCTCCCGCGCCGGGTATCAAACTCGACCCGGAGGTTGCGAACGGACAGGACTGGGTCGCTTGAGGCTGTCGAGGGAACAGATGGGCTGCTGACGTCACTACTCGATCGCATTGATGATTCTCATGAAGAGGACGGGGCCCGCGCTTCCAGATTGGTCGTGCGGGCCCCGCAACTGCGTCGATGGGCGTCCCGGTACTAGCGGAACTTGGTGACGTCGTTCGAGATGTAGAGTTGAGGAATGGCCAGGGTCGCCGTACCGAAGCCAGGCCACTGCATGCCGGTATACCCGAACGAGTTCGGTGTGAGGATTTCGCCCTTCAGGTAGGGCTTGTAGAGGAATCCGGCAAGCTTGTGGTACACGAAGATGCCTACACAATCCTCAACGAGGATCTTCTCGGCCTGCATCATCATTTCCGAACGCTTGGCCGGCTCGGTCGTCATGATGCCGCCCTGCTTGACCAGACGGTCGAACTCATCGTTCTTCCAGGAATGCCGTCCACCGGACAACCACACACCAAGCATGTTCGTGGCGTCGAAGTAGTCCATCCCATAGGAGAGCCAGCCGACTGCAATCTGGGTTGGTTTGGCGTTGAGCTTGGCCATGAACGATGGCTGATCGAGGTTTTCAAGCGTCAAGTCGATGTTTAGAACCTGCTTGAACCCGGCGGTGAGCGCCTGGCACACGTCCTTGTCAACCTGCGCGCTGCCGCGGATGTACAGGGTCGTCTTCGGGAAGCCACGGCCATCCGGAAATCCTGCTTCAGCAAGCAAGCGCTTCGCTCCAGCTGGATCGAACGTCTGGATGGGCTTGAGTGCCTCCTGATTGGCATCAGGGAACCCTGGGGCAAGCCAGGAGTACGCCGGGATGGCGAGCGGACGCAACACTGCATCGATGATGCCTTCACGATCCACGGCCTTTGCAAGCGCCTGACGGAGCTTAAGGTTGTCCCATGGCTTGGTGTTGACGTCGAAGAACATGTAATAGGTGCGGAAGTCCTGTGGGTTGGTTGCGAACTGACGGCTTAGTTCCGGATCCGCATTCACCAATGCGATTTCGGCCGGGCTCGTCACTTCGGTGCTATCAACTTCGTTCGCCTGATAGCGCAGGAAGTTGCTGCCACCGCGGACAACGTTGGCGATCAGTGTGGTGATGTTTGGCTTCAGGGCTCCCGTGTACTTCGGGTTCACCTTCACAACGAAGCGGCGGTCTGGCTGCCACTCGGCCAGGTAGTAGGGGCCCGAGGTCACCGACGTCGAGACGTTGATGTTGTACTTGCCGGAGCCGTACTTGTTGAGCGCAACCTTGTTCAGCGGCCAGGAGTAAAGCATCATCGCTGGCAGGTATGGGACTGGATCAACGGTCTCAACCTCGAAGTCAGTTGGAACTGACCCGACTCGGACGCCGACCTGATCCAGGGTCACCGTTCCCTTGGTTGCTTCGGTGTAATTCTTGATGATGCCGTTCCAGTACCACGTGAAGTCCCACGCGTGCTTCGGGTCGGCTGAGTAGCGGAACGTCTCAACGTAGTCGGCCGCGGTCACGGCAGTGCCGTCGTTCCACTTGAGGTTCGGGTCAATGTGGAAGGTCCACACCTTGCCATCAGCGCTGCAGTCCCACCCTAGGGCGGTCCCGGGAATGACGCCAAAGTCCTTGGTCATGCGGGTCAATGGCTCGGAGAACAGGTCTGAGAGTCCGGCGCGGTTGTAGACCCCTTCATAGAGGTCCATGCACTCACCTTTGAGACCTTCGCCATCCCACGAACCGATCATGACCTGCTGATCAGCCGGTGCGGCATCCGGACCCACCTGATACCGGGATGACGCGAAAGCGCGTCCGCCGGAGAGGCCTGCCAAGCCAGCGGCGCCGGCCGCCAGACCACGAATGGCCTGCCGGCGGTCAAACCGCGAATCTCTCATTGCCATTGTCTGGACTCCTCCTGTTTTGAGCCTGCGGGCGTCCGTATCCGCCCCGTAAACGGTTGGTTAATAGTGCGAGACGGTAGAAGCGTACCATCGCCTCTGATTTGGGTCGAACCAATGGCAACACGGGTGCCGCGTCGGCTCGCAATTCGCACGGGTTTACCGTTGACCTTGCGGGTCGAGGGCATCGCGCAGCCCGTCGCCGAGGAAACTGAACGCGAGCATCGTGACCGCGATGCACCCGGTCGGAATCATGGCCAGGTACCAGTAGACCGCAGCAAACCGACTTGATTCGGCAACCATCTTCCCCCAGCTCGGGATCGGGTCGTTCACACCCAACCCGAGAAAACTCAGGCCCGCCTCGCCGAAAATTGCACCGGGTATGCCAAGCGTGAACATCACGATAATTGGTCCAGCGGCATTGACCATCACGTGCCTGATCATGATTGACCATTCACTCATGCCAAGCGCGCGGGCGGCGGTGACGAAATCGCGTTCACGGAGGGTCATGAACTGGGCCCGCCCCAGCCGGCACACCCCGACCCATCCGGTGATCCCTTGAAACAGGATGACGTTCTGCAGGTCGTGTCCGAATAGGGTGAGGAGGAACAAGGCCAACAGAATTGACGGTACTGCAGTCATGAACTCCACGAGACGAAGGACGACAGCGTCGACCCTTCCACCGAACCATCCTGCAGCCGCACCCAGTGGCAGGCCTATGGCGAGGGTGATCAACGGCACACTGAATCCCACGATCATCGAAGTTCTCGCGCCGTAGATGAGCCGGCTCCAGAAGTCGCGCCCGATTGCATCGGTTCCAAGCGGGTACTTCGCGTACATGCAATCGGGGAACGCGAGCGAACTCTTCGGGTCGGCGCACGGTGGGAACTTGAGCGCGTCCTTGAGAACTGCGAAATCGTAGGAAGTTGTTGCAATGAGCGGCGCAAGCAGACCCCCGCCGGTGATCACCACAACGAAGACCAGTCCGATCGCCGCGAGACGGTTGCGGAAGAACCGTTGGATTGACTGACGTAGCGGACTATTCGCCGCCTCAATCCTGGAAGCTGCCTGAGAGGCATAGACGGCGTCGGAGGGCAACTGTACTGACGTCATCGCACTTCGCCTCCGACCCGCATCCGTGGGTCGGCCAGCCCGTAGAGGACGTCGCTGACGATATATGTCGCCCCCCAGAGCAATGCGACCAGCAGCATCATCGCCATGATCATCGGGTAGTCGCGAAACTGCGCGCTTGAGGTGAAGAAGCGTCCTAGGCCGGGAATTGAGAACATTCCTTCGATAAAGATTGACCCGGTCAGCACGTCAGGGATGCTCGGCCCCAAGACAGTAATCAGGGGAACGAGGGCGTTCCGCAACGTGTAGCGGAACATCACCCGGTGCCACGGCAGCCCGCGCGCACGGGCCAGACGGACGTACTCGGAACGCAGTACCTCAAGCATGCTTGCGCGGGTGTAGCGGGCAACAATCGCCATTGGTCCAAGACCGTACGCGATCACCGGCATGATCAGTTGCTGGGGTTTGCCCCATCCTCCGGTGGGAAGCCACCGGAGCTTGACACTCAGGAAGTAGACAAGGAGAAACCCGATGATGAAACTCGGAAGGGTCAGTCCCAACGTAGCAACAAACGTGACCACCCGGTCTATCCAAGAGTTCTGCCACACGGCGGCGGTGATCCCAAAAAGTATCCCCAAGGTGTAGGAGATGGTGATGGTGATCACGCCGACAATGATCGTGACCGGCCACGCACGCTGTACCAGCGAGACTACGGTCTCTGAAGGTGACTGGAACGGAATGCCGAAGTCAAAATGGAGAATCGCCCAAAGCCACTTGAAATACTGGACGTAAACCGGTTGGTCGAGACCGTACTTCCGGTTGATGTTCGCCATCTGCTCAGGCGGAAGTGGCTGCTTCTCGAAGGTGAATGGACCTCCGGGCACCTGATGCATCAGGAAAAACACAACAGCACTCAAGGCCAGGATGACCATGAGCAATCCGAAGACCCGACCAGCTAGATACCGCGTAAATGCGCCGCTCATCTCAACCTCAAACCACCACCAGCGGTGATTGGATCGGCCCGGTTACCGAATACGGTAAGGCATTGTTCCAACCCGCATCTGTGCGTTGCTGCGTGCCCCCCGGCAAAGCGTCGGCTAGAGAGTGCTTTGCAACCGTCGTGATTGCAGATTGGCTCCGGCATTGGAGCCAGGCGCAATGGCCAAGATTTCTGAAAGGATTTCCCGAATGCCTAGCGTTCCGTCTCCCCAGACGCTCCACGCCAACGCTCAAACGGGATCTTCGAACCTAACCCGTCCACCCCGGTGGAGGTTCGTTGGGGCGAATGATACTGCCAGACATGATCAGACGCACAAGGCGGCAATCTGAATTCCTGAGACCTGACGGGGACCCCGTCATTACCCAAGCCTCCACGTTCCAATTACGCGTCACTTGCCACTTTATCGTCACGTCCCTACCGGGACGCTTTGTGCCTAGTCGAAAAAGCGAACGGCATCCGCCAACGCAGGTTCCGCCACGTCTGCTCGACAGATCGCCGTTCCTGGTCGGTCGGGATCGCTCCCCCATAGAGGGTGCGTGCATAGACTGCGGCGATTACCCCCGGCGTGCCAGTCGGTGGGCCCACGGCTTCTCGCAGCTGGCGCATGAACCGGTTGGTCGGGCGGGTGAACGCGTCATTCATCCGCTGGTCGAGCGAGGCAGCGAACTCCATTGGCGTCTGTGAAGCAGGCGGCCCAATCCCGACGAGGCGTGCGAAGAACGTCAGTTGCCAGTACGCGTGGAGGACGGCCTCCCGAGGGGGGCGACGACGTTCTAGATAGTCACCTCCATATTGGTACGCTCCAACGCCGACAGCTATTGCACCAATCACTCCCGTGATGACCCACGCGACCCATCCGGCGACGTCAGCCGCAGCCGACCACGCGAAATCAAGGGATCCGGGCACGAAAGAAGCCGATTGGTCATCGGCGATCGGGCCTACCAGGGTTGATGGATCCCCGTTGTCGCCGCACTCTCCGAACGTGCTGTATCCGTACTCGTAGCACTCTGGGGTCTCGGCGTAGGTTCCTGATACCGGAACCTCGGGCCGAACGATTGCCGGCCGGTAGCCGGACGGTTCGAAGGCGATCCATCCATAATTCGGGAAGTACACCTCTGGCCAGGAATGTGCCTCTTCTTCCGTAATGACGTACTGGCCGGTGGTGGGGTCTAGGGTGCCGGTCACGTAGCCGGTAGCAAGCCGTGCTGGAACCCCTTGGGCACGCAAAAGCACCACCATGGATGTCGCAAAGTAATCGCAGTACCCCTGCTTGGAATCGAACAGGAAATACTCAACAGCATCTCGATCAGCGGGAACTGCCTTGATATCGAGTGTGTAGGGGTAGCGCCGGAGGAACTGTTCCACCGTCGTCGCGCGATCGTATGCCGTCTTCCGTCCTCGACCCAGCGTCAGTGCGAGGTCCCTGACCTTTTGCGGTACATCCGGAAGTTGGGTGTACCGTTTGACCCATTCCGGGTTGTCAAGCGGAGCTCCACGTAGTTCCTCGGCGCTTGCCCGACTGGCAAAGGCGTCAACTTGGTACCGAAGGCTTGGGATCGCGGGTCTGCGTGCCCGGATGGCGCTGAAATCCACAACGGCAGCGTCAGGTGATGCCGCGTACATCCGGTAGGAGACGCTCAAGGTGGTTGGTTCATCTGGCAGATAGAGCAAGTCGCTCTTCGATTGCTGGATGGTGATGTCGGCAGTGATCTTCTCTCGCCGTGTGAAGCGCCCGGCAATTACTGGTTGCTTATCCGTCCGTGTGACTGGCGACCGGTCGGAGGTGATCCACTCTTTACCCGTCCACACGTCATACGATGCCCCTCGCCAGTACTCCGGTGCGGCACTTGCGATGGTCATCACGATCCGCTGCGTCAATTTCACGGGACCAGACAAGGTCAGTCGGTCGCGCCCGGCACCAGAGTTCTTCTGAGGGTTGTTCACCCCCGAGAAGAAGCGGTTCGACGCGTTTTCCATATCTGTCCACTGTTCGCCCATGTACTCCCAGAAGGCGTTGGATACCGGGTTCTCTCCGAGGCGTGGACCCATCAATGCAAGGAGTGCAAGGCCACAGATAACAACAAAACTGCTTACGGTGACATCGAAGAGCAATCCAGACGGAAAAGCCACGTTAAGCACATGCCACCGGCGCTGCAACGACGCTACGTTCAGAGTGACCGCGAGCAGAAGCAGTGTGATGAGGAAGATTGCGAACGGCGCACGGGCATCACCCGTGTAGGTCGCGTTCGTGCCAAGGACGATCGCCGTTGGCAAGGATGCGAGCACAACATCCTGCCGTCGGTAGAGGCCCCATGCACCGGCGAGACCCTGGACCCAGGCGATTACCCCGATGGTCATCAGGAATACCGTGTTGTCGGTGACCGCCTTCCCGGATGAGCCTTGCTGGACCCACAATGCGATCCGGTAGCCGAAGTCGGCTGCGCCGTTTCCGAAGGCCACGAATGCGCCTCCGACCGTCCAAAGTGGTGGCACCGATATCAATGCGCCGGTCGCCGAACGCACTGACGCCCCTTTTGCCGAAGCCTCGCGCAACACCGGGTCTGTCAACCAGATCCAGGTGCCCCGTACGGTCATCCGCGCCAATCGCGACCAGTCCTCGACGGGTGGCAACAAGTGACCGACTTGTACATAGACCACAGTGAGGCCGAGCACGAGACCCAACGCGAGTGCGATCGGACCCTTGACCCGGACGTGGAGCAAGACCCCACCGACGACAAAGGCGCCGATGGCGAGGCCATAAACGATCTCGGTTCCGGTGGCCCACCGTCCACGATCAACACTCGCGACGGTGCTGAGGATCATGGTCAAGAGGAGCGCCGTCGCGATCCAACCCTCCCGGGTGGCTAGGATTGATCTCAATCGCCCGGATGACGCTGAAGGTCTGCCGGGCGCATCGCCGCGTGGTTGCCGGATGGTGTCGTTGAACACTGCGGACACGGATGTCATTGCGACCAGGCCTCTTGATCGTTCATGGGCGTGCACATTGTGGTTTCAGTTCACGTGCCCACGGGCGGTCTGCGTAGCGGGTTGACCCACGATCTGGAATTGCTGCCCCTGTTGGACGACATGGGTCTGGAACCCTGCGCGCCCAAGTTGTGCTTGGAGCGAACGCGCCGAGACTGAAGATCGCAGTCCCGGACGCTCACCACGACTGGCGAAAGTTGCAGCGTCAATCAGGATGACTGCGGGCATCGTTGCGCGGGCACGCGCCGAGTGAAGGTGCTGGAGCCATGCAGGGTCTGTGGATGGGGTGATCGTGACTACCGACAAGCCCCGACCAAGGGTCGACTGCACGTCCGACAAGACCCTGTCCAACGGTTCGACGCCGTCAGCGCGCACCGTCGCTAGCACTTCCATGAGGCGCCAGAGGTGTGCGGAACCCTTCCCGGGTTGCACGATCACACGCGTTCCGCCTATCGCAACCAGACCGACTGACTTGTTGTCACGGAGTGCACGATGGATCAGGGCGCCAGTCACATTGACCGCATATTCCTCAGTCGACTCGAGGCCCTCGCCAACGTGAACTCCTCGGTCAAGGTCCAGAATGGCCCACAAGTTGCCAGACGGTTCGAAGTCGAACTCCTTTGAACGAAGTTCGCCGGCACGTGCGCTTGAAAGCCAGTGGATGCGATGGAGGCTGTCTCCCGGCGCATACGCCCTGATGCTTGATGCGTCGGTTGTGACATCAAGCGAGCGGATGTGCGTGCGCGATGTGCCTGGGAGCCGCCCGTACGGCATCGGCAAGTCGGGCAGGTCCAAGAGTGGCGGATAGACAATGAAACTCGTTGAGGCGTGATACGTCACCGTTCCCTGGAAGATGCCAAATGGGTCGCCGGTTACAAGACGCAACGGCCCCAGTTCGTACAGGCCTCGCCGGTTGCATACGGTGCGCATCCGCCATTGCCGCTGTTCGAAGCCACCGAGCGTCTGCACGGATCCCGGCTCATATCCTGGCACGGTCGATTCGTCACGGACCTCGACCCAAAGGGCTGGCAGCCGCCCACCGTTGCGAAGGATGAACTCCTCGACAATTGGCTCGCCCACCACACACCACTTGGTCCGAAGAACGCGAGTGACAGATAGCCATCGAACCAGCGACCGTGTCCAGATGAAGGTAAGCACCACAAGCGCCACCACGGCATAGACCATGTAGTAGAGGATGGGAACACCGGCTACGAGTGCGAGCACCATGAGCACGACCCCGAGTATCGGGATTGCAGGGCGCAGCAGTTTCAGTTCACCGGAAACCTCGAACGCGGGGTCAGCGCCACTGGCGGAGGGGGGAACCATGCCATCGAACCGCGACGTCACCGCCGGTTCGATAGATGTCGCGCGTCCGCGGGCACCCATGGCCATGTGTGGAGTATAGGGCGCGCCTGCAGTGGGCGGTGGTTCCGTTACCTGCCGGGGAGGTTAGGCTACGCCGGTTCCGGGACCGGTTCCAAATCGAGCGGACGGATCATCGCGGTCTCGTCGCAATTCGCGAATTTTGGACATCGGTAGCACTCATACCAGACTTTCAGATGCAAGGTGCCCCTGTCCACCTGGATGAACCCCCGTTTCTCGAAGAACCTGGGAACC
>BJHB01000077.1:0-10397 GCA_014191415.1 Chloroflexota bacterium | reverse complement strand
TACAACCACTCGATGGCGAGCAACTACAACCGTCTCCCACGACCGGCTGTCGTGTTCGTCCGTGAGGGGACCGCGCGCCTTGTGAGCCGTCGGGAGACCTATGAGGACCTCGTCCATCTCGACATCGGCCCCGGTGACGATGCCGGTGCGCCAGTCAACCTTCCCTCGTAGGGCCCGGCGAGGGGTTGCCTGAGGGTGGAACGCTCCCACTCCCGATTTTTGGCTTCCAATGTCACGAGTGACAGGCATGACGAATACCGGGCGCCTGTCGGTGAACCGAAACGAATACCATGACATTGACCGTGACGCGGATTTCGGACGGATTCTGGTACTGGCGGACGACGCATCCCGATTGCGGGCCTGATGGCTGGCCGAACGGGACCGACGCCGCCGTCGGGTCGGCATTCGTGGAAGATGAACGCGGGATAACGCTCATCGATCCCCAGGTGCCAATTGACGACGTCAACCGCGACCGTTTCTGGAAGGCACTGGACCGGGACTTGGCACGTCATCCGGACGGAGGTCTTGCGATTCTCCTGACCTGCCCGTGGCACGAGCGGAGTGCGTCTGACCTGCTTGAGCGCTACCGGGATCGTACCCGCGTCACGGTCTGGGCACCGATCGGGAGTGCCCTGTACGCGGACGTTTACGTCACCGATCCTTTCCTGGATGGCAAGACCCTGCCAGGCGGGCTCATTCCTTACACCCTTGAATTTCCCGGTGGGAAGGACAATGACGAAACCATCTACGTCATCCCTTCGCACGGTGCGGTCGTCTTTGGTGATTCGGTCATCGGGCGCAACGCCGGAGTGGAAGCGCACGGCCTTGCAGCGCCGTCGGTGGAATCGATTGTCGGGGACTCGGGAATTCCGCATGAAGTCATCCATGAGTGGCAGCGGACGACGCTCCGGCCCACCTTGGAGAGGATCCTTGCGACCCATGCACCGACCATCGCAATCCCGACCCATGGAGAGCCGGTGCTCGCGGACGCCTCGGCATCGCTTGCAACGCTGATCGCATCACTCCCGACCGGCTAATCTGATGCGCCGAGGCGAGTATTGCTCCCCAAGCCCCGTTGCGGCGGGTGCGGGAAGTCGCAACCACGCTCACCCGCCATCGCGACGTACGTGGTAACCACGCTTCCCAAGAGGCCATACACTTCCGCACCAGAATAGGGGAGAGATTGACATGAAGACCCACAAGTGGCTGGTGATCGGCGCGGGTGGCATGGCCGGAAACTGGTTGCGACGGTTCCTGCCCGCGCACGGGGAACGTGTCCAGATCGCCGGGATCGTCGATGTGAACGCCGACGTCCTTGAGATTGCACGTCACGACCTCGGACTACGTGCGGACCAATGCTTCACGAAGATGACCGAGGCGTTCGACACGGTTGATGCCGATGCGGTGGCGATTGTCGTCCCCCCGCAATTCCATCGCGAAGCAGTCGAGAACGCGTGCCGTCGCGGCTTGCCGATCCTTTCGGAGAAACCGATAGCTGGCACGTGGGAGGACGTCAGTGCAATCGCGCGGGCCGTCGACCACGCCGGGGTGCGCATGGTGGTGATGCAGAATTACCGCTACACCCCGCGGATCCAAACTCTCAGGAAGGTGCTTGATTCCGGCCGGGTCGGTGCGGTGCGGTATGCCGTGGCCCGGTTTGCCGCCGACTACCGCGAACCGCTTTCGTGGGGGGCGCCCTTCCGTCACGAGATGGCGCACGCGCTGCTGGTTGAGGGCAGCATCCATCACTTCGACCAGTTGCGCCACCTGACCGGCCAGGATTGCGTCTCGATTGCCGGTCGCGAGTGGAACCCCGGTGCACCGAGTTTCAAGGGCGAGTGCCTAGCCCTCTACACCATGCAGTTCACGGGCGGCATCAACGCGCAATATGAAGGCAGCGGCCTTGCTGCCGGTTGGCAGAACACGTGGCACGGCGAGGCCTACCGCCTGGAGTGCGAGGGTGGGGCGATTGTCCTCGACCGCGATCACGTGGTGCGGATCCAGGAACATACGCGGGGCCAGGGTATGCGCGTCGAGGAAGTGCCTACGGTCTCGCTGCCGTTCGAAGGGCACGCCGCCGTGATCGGGCAGTTCATGGATTGGATGGATGGCGGGCCGGCACCGGTCACGACCCTGGACGACAACCTGCACAGCGCAGCGATGTTGTTCGGTGCCATTGAGGCGTCGGCACACGGAACGGTCGTCGATGTTCCGGCGTTGGTGGCAACGGCGCTGGCGTGAAGACTGCCGGAACCGGTGATCAGTCGGGTGGGATTGGGGTGCCCGACACCACCCAATTGCCCCAACCGGGCACCGGCAACATCGTGCACGCCCTCGTGGTCGCCGGAGGCTCCATCTCCACCACCACACTGTCTGATGTGCATCCGCTTCGCCTGGACAATCACGCTTGGTTGGTCCGTGAGGCTGCACGGGCCCGGATCATCATCGGTGCCGATGCGGGTGCAGGGCACCTCTGGGCATGCGGAGTGAGGCCCGACTTGGTCGTCGGAGACCTCGATTCCCTCGGCCAGGAAACGATCGTCGCGCTTGAGTCTGCGGGGGTGCCGTTCGACAGGCACCCGACCATGAAGGATGCGACGGACCTCGAACTCGCGATCCGCGAGGCCGTCAACCGTGGCGCGACGTCGGTCTCAATTGCCGGTGCGACCGGGTCACCCAGTGACGGGAACGAACGCCTTGACCACCTGTTCGGCAACGTCGGGCTGCTCGGCCACCCGATTCTGCGGGAGATCCCAACCCGACTGATCTCGCCAATAAGCGAGATCTGCCTGATCACCGGCCCGGAATCCGTTTGCATCATCGGCGCGCCAGGTGACTTCGTGTCGCTTGTGCCCTTGACCGATCACGTCGACGGGATCACGACGACCGGTCTCGCGTACCCGCTCCACGGGGAACGCCTTGCGTGGGGAACCAGCCGGGGGATCAGCAATGAACTCCGGCACGCCACCGCGACGGTCAGCGCTACCGCAGGCCGACTTCTGGTAATCCTCCAGAGGCGCCACCACGAACCCTTGAACGGGTAGGGAAGAAGAATTCACGCGGTTCGGAAGCGGGGCGGGTGGAAACTGCGGGGATGAAAGATTGACAGAACATCCCGTCGGTTCGAAGATGCTCTTGACCAAAACATATTCGTTGTCGTCATCGGAATGCCCGAAGGCTCGACGGCAACGCGGGAATCAGGAAACGTACTTCCTGAACCACTCGACCATACGCTCTGCTGCATCAATCCGGTGGCTTGGGCGCCCGATCCCGGAGACGGCATGTGACCCACCGGGGTACCTGACCAGTTCGACGGTTCGCTTCAACTTGCGCAGTGCCGCAAAGAGTTGGTCTGCCTCGCCGACCGGGCAGGTGAAGTCTTCCTCGCCGTGCAGGATCAGCAGTGGCGCGTGCATGGTCTGCACCTCAGTGAGCGGTGAGTGAGAGCGGTAATAGTCAGGCCGTTCCCACGGCGTGCCTGCGCTATCCCAGTCAATGGACTCCCAGTGGTCGGTGGTGAGTGCAAAAGTGTCGAGACGCGAAATGGTGGCGAATGATACGGCGGCCCGGAAACGGTTGGTGCGTCCGATGGCAAGGTTGGTCATGAACCCGCCGTAACTGCCACCGAAGACCCCGACACGGGACGGGTCGACGGTTCCATCCGCAACCAGGGCACCGAAGACCGCCAAGCCATCCTCAAGTTCGCGTGTGCCCCAGTCTCCGAGGATGACGTCGGCAAACGCGGCACCGTATCCCGTACTGCCACGGAAGTTTGGTGCTATCACGGCAAAGCCTGCACCAGCGAGCACGTGCATCGGTTCGTTGAACGAGAGGTTCACGGTATTGTGCGGACCTCCGTGGAAAAAGAGGATTCCAGGTAACGGCGGGTGGTCCACGCCGGTCCCGGGAGGCATCCAGATCCATGATTCGACCGGGGTGCCGTCGGATGCGAACAAAGTCCTCGAATGAGGCTCTCCAAGGGTTACTCCATCAAGTGCATCGCGATTCAGTGCGGTGATCTGACGCACCACACCAGATGGTCCAATGACGTAGACCTCTGGTGGCTGGGTGCCGGTCGCTGCCGTGAAGACTGTCAGTGATCCAGTCAGGTTCCGTCGCACGACTGGTGAGACCGGTCCTCCGGCGCCTCGATGTTCAAGCACCCGGGAGACCCGTCGCGTCTCCTCATCCCAACGGCATCCTACATAGAAACTGCCTTCGCGGATCTGGAAATGAATGGAACCGCTGTCCGCCGACCACTGGGGTGGTTCGTTCGTGGCCGGAGGTTCATTGACTGGGCTTCCCCGGTCACACGACAAACTAAGTGGTTCTGGGTCAGCACTCCAGGATACCGCCACGCGCCAGAGGTGGTAGTCCTTGGTGGTGCCAGTACCACTATGCTGATTGTCGAAATATGCAATCCACCTGCCATCAGGCGACCAGGCGGGTGCGGCGCATACTCCGCGCGACGTGGTGAGGCACTGGGGAGAGGCTGTGGAAGTTGCCCGGTCGAAGACCAGGACATCCCAAACCCATTCGAGATCCCAGTCAGGTCGGCGGGTAGTGACACACGCAATCCGGCTTCCATCTGGAGACCATGTGGGATGCTGATGGTGCCATGCTCCTGACGTGATCGTCTCATGGTTCGGCATGGGCACGTCACAATCATATGCATTACCGGCACGTTCGGTACGCACTTGCACGACAAAGATATGTGACCACCTGTCTCCAATGTAGCCTGATCCATCGAGGAGATACCGCAGGCGCGTGACGACACGGGGTGCATGTTCCGGAGGGGTCGCAGGATCTCTGTTGGCCGACGGTGTACCGTCTACCCCGACACGGACACGCGCGGTGATCGCCAACGAACGGCCATCGGGCGACCAGACCGGTGGCGCGGATACGCCGCCGGTGATCCGGGTCAGTTGGACGGCATCGCTCCCGGGACCTGCAGTTACCCAGACCTGCCTGCCATCCCGTGCATCGGTCACGAATGCGAGAAGCGTGCCATTTGGCGACCACCGGGGGTGCAGGGTATTCGCTCCTGCACCTCCAACGATCCCGATGGCCAGCCCATCGGGATCAATAAGGTGGATGCGCGTCCGGACAACGTCCTCGCCAATGTCAAGGGATGTGGCGACGTAAGCAATCCGGGTGCCATCGGGCGAAGGTTGTGCATCGGATGCGCCTACGAACCGAACGGTGTCAACCGGTCGAAGGTGATGGGAACCAGATGCCGGTCCAGAAGCATCGGGAGGGAACTCGCGGTTCATTGTCGATGCGTTCCCTTCCCAAGCACCTCGACAAGCCGGTCGATCGGTAGTGCCCGCCGCTCATGACCATCTCGACCGACCATAGTGGTCGCCGCGGTCAGGGAGTTCAGGATCGCTTCCTCGCTCGCGTCCGCGACCGCGACGAACGCCCGTGAGATGCATCCCTCATCGGTGGCGAGTGCATGGCGCCAGTGAGGCATTGCTCCATGGTGACGTTGGGTCGTCGAAAAGGCAATCACGTAGTCACCACTGCCGTGTCCCCCGTCAGATCCCGTCCGCGCAAGGCCAAAAATCGCACGACGGCAGACCCGGTGCAACAGGCGACTTGAAAGCGGCAGATCGGTCGCGATGATGATCATGATCGATGCCCCGTCGGCATCGGAATGAACTTCGCCGGCGGTGTCCGAAGGGTTGCTGGCGATCGAAGGGGGATCTTTGAATGCATCCGCAAGATCAACCCCTGCAACGGTCAACCGGCCCCCGAAGTTGGATTGCACAAGCACGCCCACGGTGGCGTCCTCATGATCACCTGCCAACCGTCGGGACGACGTGCCAATCCCTGCCTTGAACCCCAGTGCCCCCATGCCTGTTCCTGCACCGACGCATCCCTCGGGTACGGGTCCGCACCTTGCATTTCGAATCGTTTCGATAGCGTGCTCAGGTCGGACGTGCAGGCCACCGATGTCGTTCAACCATGCATCGGATGTTTCCCCAACGACCGGACTGAACCACGGAACGGCACCTCGCGGGGCGAAAATGGTCTCGACCATGTACCTGACCACCCCCTCGTACACCGCTCCCACACTCAAGGTATTGGTGAGAAGAATTGGAGTCTCGATCCGTCCGAACTCATCAATCAGGGTCAATCCTGCCGTCGTTCCCGCACCATTGAAGGTCCAAGAAGCAGCCTCGACCGGGTGGTGGTACCAATCATCACCCGGGGGCAGCACCGCCGTGACACCTGTTCGAACCGGCCCGTGCCCGATCCTGAGCGGCCCGTCACCACTGACCAATGTGACGTGACCGACCCGGACGCCCGCGACATCCGTAATCGAGTTGTGGATGCCCGGTTCGAGCGTGCCAATGCGGATACCAAGGTCACGGGCCCGTGGACGGTTCGTCACATATGCCTCCAGTCGGGATGGGGCCGGGTTCGACGGTGCCCGAAACGACCGTCAGCGCTTCATCAACGGATCAAGGGCATCGCGCACGGCGTCCCCCAGGTACGTGAACGAGAGGAGGGTCAGCGAGAGGAGTACGCCGGGAAAGACGAGCAATAGGGGATAGGTGCGCATTGCCGGCAATGCCTCGGAAATCATCATCCCCCATGACGGCATCGGTGGCGTGACCCCAATCCCAAGGAAGCTCAGGCTTGCCTCAAGACCGATCGAACCGGGAATGCCGAACGACAACGCCACTAGGACCGGGGCAAGCACGTGCGGAAGAATATGGACCCGGATGAGGCGGAATGAACCCGCGCCAAGCGACCGCGCCCCAAGCACAAACTCCCGCTCCTTGACGGTTATGACCTGGGCCCGCACCAAGCGGCAAACGGTGAGCCAGTGGGTAAGGAAAAGCACGATGAACACACCAAGCAATCCGCCGGTCGCAATGTTGAGGCGTGAAAGTCCAGCGACGCTCGGATCATTCGCCTGAGCGAGAACACCCCTCAGGAACGACATGACCACGACCGCGACCAACAGACTCGGGAGGGAATACAGGGCATCGACGGTGCGCATGATCAGGTAGTCCGTCCACCCGCCAACGAACCCGCTGATGAGGCCAAGCGTGACGCCAATCAGGACTACGATCACCTGCGCACCGATCGCCACCGTCAGGGAGACCCGACCGCCCCACAGCAGGCGGGAGAGCGTGTCGCGCCCCAGTGCATCGGTACCAAGCCAGTTCACAGCGTTCGGTGGCCGGTTGGCGGTCAGGAGCGAGCCCTTGGCGTAGTCAAACGGTGCAACCCAAGGAGTGGAGATTCCAAGGATTACCAACGCAAGGATGAAGGCGAGGCCGACCATCGCGATCCGGTTTCGCACCAGACGGTCACCGACCTCTCGCAGGTAGGTACGCGGCGGTGAAGCGTTCAGCAGGGCCAGTTCACTTGGCCGGCCTGCACCGTGCCTGGACCCTGAATTCGGCACCGGACTTGGATTGCTCGCGGTCATGACAGACGGATCCGGGGATCAAGCATGGCGTACAACACGTCGACCACAAAGTTGGTCAGCCAGATGACGGCGGCGTACATCAGTGTGACCGCCATCAGTACGGGATAGTCCTTGTCCTGCACCGTGCTCACGAAGTACCGCCCGATCCCCGGGATCTGATAGATCGATTCAACGAAGAAAGAACCCGTTATGAGATCGGCAAGCGAAACCGCAGCGACGGTGACCACCGGGATCATTGCGTTCGGCAACGCATGGCGAAGGTGAATAACCCGCTCGCGAAGGCCCTTGCCCCGCGCCGTGCGGATGTAATCCAATCGCAGGATGTCAAGTAATGATGACCGCGCGTATCGGGCGATCGATGCCGTCGGTCCAAGAGCCAGCGCGAGGGCAGGAATGATGATCCGCCTGTCAAGTATCCCGCCCCAGCCTCCTGTCGGAACAAGGCGCAACTGCACCGCAAGCGTGACGATCAGGATCGTGATGAACACGTAGGTGGGCGTGGAAATGCCGACGACTGCGCCAAACATCGCCAGACGATCAAGCCACGTGTTATGGGCGATTGCCGAAACGGTTCCGAGGACGATGCCGGCGATGAACGCGATGGCGAAGGCGGTCAAACCCAACTGGATGGAGACCGGCAGGAACCGGGCGATGACCTCGTTCGCGGTGATGCCTCGCTTGTAACTGGGTCCGAAGTCGAACTCGGTCACGATTGACCCGAGATAGTCGACATACTGCTTCCAGACCGGATCGTTGAAATGGTATTTCGCTTCAAGGTTCTTGAGCACCTGCGGGGGGAATGGCTTATCCCCGGTGTCCCACGGGTTGCCCGGTGTGGCATGGATCATGACGAACACGAGCGTATAGACCACAAGCATCGATGGAATGAATGTCAGCAGGCGCCGGAAGAGGTAAGTCCGCACGTCTTGGCTTCCTCCATGAAAGGCGGGCGGGCACGCCCGTTTGCAGGGTGGGCGCATCTGCGGCACCCTGCCTGAATGACATGGCTAGCTGGGATTAGCGAACGCCGATCCAACTGTCCCGGGGGTCGATGTAGGTATTGAGCGGAGCGACCCTCAGGTTCCGGACCCAAGGCTTGAGAAGCCAAGTGGTCGATCCGAAGAAGATCGGGATGGTGGCCATTTGCTCACGGATGAGGTAGGTCTCGGCATCGCCAAACTTCCGGTTCCTGAGGTCGTTGTCCGGTTCGACATTTGCCTTCTTGATCATGTCGAGGTAGGTCGGGTCGGTGTAGTGGCTCTGCCAGTAGTCACCCTCAAAGATGACGTTATGCCAGTCGTTCGGGTCAAGGTAGTCAGAACCCCATCCGCCGTAATACATGTCATAGGGTTCCGTCCGGATACGGGTGCGCCAATCTGTCGGAACCGGCAGGAGCTCAACGGTAATGTTGAGGACATCCTTCCACATTTGCGCGAGCGCCTGGCAAATCAGGGTCGCCTCGCTTTGGGTCGGAACATAGCCGAGTTTGAAACCCGGGAAGCCCTTCCCGCCTGGGAAACCAGCCGTTTCAAGGAATTTCTTCGCCTCCGCAGCGCCTCCTGGCAAGCGCGCATCCGGATTGTTTCCCGGAATGTCGGCAGGCACGAAGTTGTAGGCCGGAATGCCCTGCCCCTTGAGAAGTTGGCGAACGATCAGTTCACGATCGATCGCCAGATATAGCGCCTTGCGCACGTCAGCATTCTTGAGGATGGTTGCCTGATTGCGATTGTCAATACGCAACTGCCAGTTGCGGCTCTCAGCGAAGCGGACGACTTCACGCGAAAGTCGACTGTCGCCGAGTACCCGTTCCGACTCCGGAGGAGGAACCGGAGCGAAGTCGATCTCATCTGCCTCATACCCCGCTAGCGATTGCTTGGAGGCGTTCTCGTACAGGCGGTAGGTGATCCGCTCCAGGTTCGGCTTCTTGCCCCAGTAGTTCGGGTTCCGCTTGAAGACCATCTCCTGATCGCGATCCCACCGTTCGAACACGAACGGACCGACCGACTGGATGTTGCCTGGCTCCATCCACTTGTCATCACCAACCTTCTCGATGACTGCGCGAGGCAACGGGAAGAACGGCCAGAGTGAGGTGATCATGGGAAAGAAGGGGGTCGGCTCCTCCATGACAACTTTCAAGGTCACGTCGTCGACTGCCGTGACCCCGACACTGTCAGCAGTGGCCTTGCCCGCGTTGTACGCGTTGCCGTTCTTGATATATCCGAGAAACGACACGTTCGCTGATGCCAACTCGGGACTGAGGTTGCGCTTCCACGTCCATTCAAAGTCGGCGGCCGTCACGCGCGATCCGTTCGTCCACTTGATGTCATCACGCAGGTGAAAGAGGTAGGTGAGCGTTGTCGCGTCGTACTCCCAACTTGTCGCGAGGACCGGTTCGGTGACCTTGGTGTCCCAGTTGTAGAACGTGAGGCCATCGAACATCAGGTTGTGCAGTTCCGGACTGCCTCCCTCGCGTCCGGTGTCGAAGAACGTGGCCGGATTTGTATACGCCAGGCGGAGAGCTTGGTCCTTGGCTGGGGCTTGCGCAAGGGCACGACCGACTGAACCAAGTGCCATGGCATTGGCCAGGAGCGCGCTTGCACCAACTCCGGCAATCCCGCCGAGGACACCGCGGCGCCCCATCGCGTGATCCGGTACATCCGTTCGGGTGTCACCTGATTGCATGCCTTGCTCCTTCCGAAATCGCTACGAGAGGTCTGACGCACGGTGCCCTCCACTCGACCACCGATTGACAACTGATGATCAAGCGCCGTCCACCATGTGACGGCGACGCCAAGGTATCCGCGCCGTACAAGAAAGTCAATCCAGCCACTACCCACTTGATGCAGCATCATTTTCTGCGCATGGACATTGGATGTACCGAAAGGTGTGCCACGCCATCGACACTTTAGTCCCACTGCGTGTCGCTGCCCTGCCGGATATCGTGCCTATA